>NZ_JBSWYG010000004.1:0-264217 GCF_056160985.1 Roseibium sp. AWQ4_290 | reverse complement strand
GGCGAGGCCATCCAGCGGATCGCCAACCTCTACGAAATCGAAAAGAAGGCACGCGGAAAACCGCCGCCGGAGCGTGCCGCAATCAGGCAAAAGCACGCCAAACCTATCTTCAATGATCTGGAAGACTGGCTTGGCAGCCAATTGACGCGGATCTCGGGAAAGTCGCCGCTCGCCGCTGCGATCCGTTATGCGCTCAGCCGTCTGCCGAAAGCCCGGCCGTATCTCGGCAACGGGCACTTGGAGCTGGACAACAATTGCGCGGAGCGGGCCATGAAGCCCATTGCCCTTGGCCGAAAAAATTACCTCTTCATGGGCTCACAAGGCGGAGGAAAATCAGCGACAACATGACCTGGCATTCGGTCGGAGAAGAAGGGCAAATCCGATGGCCCCCCAGCGAAGTCAATTCTATAGGGAGCTTGCGCAATACAAGACTTCATTGGCTTCAGCCCGTTGAATTTGGATTGAGGTTTGCAGAGCATGGTGGATATTCAATCCTCATGCCGAATTAGATTATTTTGAGCAGGGAGAGATTTACTCAAGCAAACGGATAATTCTTTACGACGGAATACCTAAACGCTGCCAAGAATGACATGTAATTCATTGGCCGGTCACGCCCATTGTGCTTGTTCCGATTTCATTCTCTCTGCGAAAATTTCGAACGCCCCAATTAGCGTTGGTGTGAAGTCCGAACGATTTCTGTTTAAGAATTCAAGACAGTCCGCTTCAGGAACGAAAGTCAAATCATCCAACTCAGATTTCCAGTCCGATGACATTATTTCTGAAGATGACAGATTTGTTTCGGCAACAAATGAAAATTCCGGATGAATATTAATGAGATCCAACACGATTCCAATTAGATAGAGACCGGACGTATCCAGACTGATATCAAGCTCTTCTCTCACTTCCCGCCGGATACAGTCGAATATTTCCGGCTTCAGCCCGTCCATGTCTAGCGCGGCATCAAAAAAACCTCCGAAAGTAAAGAACTTACCCGGATTGACTTCTGCAGTTTGAGATCTGCGGCCAATCGGAATCAGACCGTCCGAAGTTATTGGCAATATGCAAGTCCCAATGGGATTTGCTCTTGAAATGGCGCGCTCAGGTGATCTGGTTGCTACGTATTCACGGTAACTTGTCTTTCCAAGATTTAGTGCCAGCCTGCCGTTTTTCGTAACAGAATGCGAAGAAAGGCGAAATATTTCAGAATTGTAGATAGTTCTACCTTCCAATGCGGCAGTTTTGTTTCTATCGCTCCACTCCTTTTCGATCAAATCGATGTCAGACTGGCTGTATTTCGCATCATGATTTCCAGGCGAATAATCAACAATTACGTCTTCCTGGCGCTGCATTCCAGACCAAGCAATTTTGTATTTGTTTGAAACTAAATCTTGCATGCAACCACCTTTGCCTGTCTTGTCTGTATGCGCGAAATCAGGTTCTCAAACCACGTGAGCAGTACATAAACACCCCAAATGGCCCGATCGTTTACGTGAATTCCATTCTTCTTCTTGAATAAACGATTTGAACCAATCTACGGCCAACCGTAAATCCGGGTTGTCTGGCCAATCTGGACCACGCGACTCAGGAGGACCGAAGACGCCCTCAGGCAATTTGGGCGGATTATCGGGCGTCGCGTTGAAGAAGTCCTCTTGAGTAAGTGCCATGGATAAAGTGTCTCTTTCGAACTCCGAGAGGGAAAAACGTGTGCCAAGGTTGCTGAATTTGGTCGAAAATAAAACCAATGCACTCGAATTTTCGACCGTTCAGCTGGCGCACTTGAAAAAACGTTCGAACGTTTTGCTGGACAGGCTGCTGCCACCAAGGGTTAGATAATGATTTGAAGCAGATCAAATAAAGCGTCTTCTCTCAATCGACGCTATCCTGTTCTGCGGACTGCCTGAATTGGTTCCATAGTCCCGTCGCACTGTTGAATTTCGCTTCGAGAGCCCGCAGCGCACTAGAAATAATTGATTTGTCGATCTTCCTGCCAATCCGCGTTTCGACCATGGAAGAGATTTTTTCCAAGGACATGGGGCTCCTAGTCCCTTCCAATACGGCCGAAACAGCATGACTGATGGTTTCGCGCCTCGAACCTCCCCATGCTGTACAATACAAGTATCGACCTTGTGCAATCTTCATTCGGTCGTCTTGGGAGGCAATAGAAAAAAGTGCCTCCGGAGGGCAATCATACGTAGGCAATAAATTTGTCAATTCGCTTACATGAATGCCACACTGTTTTTCTTCAAGTATATTTAATAACCTTTCAATAAATTCCCTTTGTATTTCGCGTGAAATCGGTACATCTCTGTCATTAATTCCCCAAAGACCAGGCTGCAAACGAATGAGCGGGTCAATCGGAGAAATCTGAAAGAATTCGTTGATGCCCCGTACTGCTGTCAGGCGTTCTTTTATTTCCCTATTCCCCAGTGGTCGCCCTGCCATCTGAACTATAGCGACAACTGCTTGGTGTATATCAATTCGATATTGCTCGTCAGTGTCCTCTCCGGCCGCAATCCAAGTCATCTTTCCAAGAGATCTAAGCATTGTTGATCCAGAGAGCACGATATCGAGCACGTACTTGTCCAGGTTTCCCAACTCACCAGACAAATGTTCAGATATCTCAGAAAGAATTTCGGAAGTATGCCATTGCCTGGCAAGTGGTACCGAGCATACGATATCTTCAGCTTCATTTCGCACTCGCAACACTTGCTCGTCAGACAATGGAAAATGACGTGCAAGCCCGAAAGTACCGCGTGAATAAAGAAAGCCCACGTTCGCAGCAGCGTTATGAGCCCGCCTTTCGTCTAGGACTTTTCCATCTCTCTGCATCGCACGTTTCGCTATTTCTGTGTAGTGCAATGGCGAATCGGATTCCGCGAGAATGGCTTCAACAAGGCTTTCTGCGCCTCGTCCGAAACTTGTCAGTGTGCGCGATCCGTCGGAGTTTAAGCTAAAATGGCAAAACTGCGATGAATTATCCCACAGTAGAGTGCCAAATTCTTTTGCGGAGTTCGGCAGCAAACCATTTACGAGCGATCGTGCGTATTCTTCGGTCCACTCTTGTCCCACTCCGGAAGACAAGAGCGCAGATGCCTCGGCAACAGTTCGATCCCAAGTTTCCCGATTCATAAAGCTGAAGTAGTCAAGACCACCTACATGAATAACATGAATGCGATTATTGCATGCAGTTTGAATAATATTTGCAATAAACATTTGATTTTGAGATATACCCTCAAACCATAAATCAATTGCTTCTACGCCAGAAACCGGAAGCGGAAAATTTCGACCAATCAAAAGTCGCGAAATTTTCTGATCGAGAATGTCGTCCCAGGATGATTGGCGCATCCATTTTTCGGTCGCACGGGCCTCGATTTGTCGAATCCGCTCGCGTGTTATTCCGTAATCGTCTGCAATCTCCTGCAACGTTTCCGGTGGCGTTTCGAAACCGAAGCGCCGGACTAGCACGTCTCGTTCGCGGTCAGAGAATGACAGCAATGACCTCCGCACGTCCGTCAAAAGGCGATTAGATAAAGGAATTGCTTCCGCCGCATCCGCACGGATCGGTCCATCGTTGACGGCGGCGATAAGCGCCTGCTGAGTATCCCTCAGTGATTTTCGGCCAAAATTTGGCTGATCCAGTAGCGTTTCTGGTGACCAATTGGCCAGATCGCTCACCGTGTTTATGCCACCAACTCGAAAGACATTGTCGGCCCTCACATGCGGTCTCAGTTCGTCGTAGGTCCGAAATGTCCGCATCCCAGTCCTTTGTGAACGGCGCAATGAATTTCCGCTTTTGAGTTTTGAGCCCCAGCCGCTGAATGACTGGAATGGAAGCGCGAAGCTGCCTGTCAGCTCAAACCAGGAGCCGTCCATCAGTTCCGGGGCCAAAACTGGAATGGCGGCTCAGAATGCCGGATAAAGTGAAGGGACCGTCGTCCTAGGATCAACGTCTCCGAAAACTCGGCTGGCAGGTCCAGAATTCAAAGCGACTGATCCGGTTAAGATACTGCCTCCGGGCCGATGTTCTTCATTTAGGTCATATTGTGCGGGCTGCAGGTGCAATTGCCAATTAACGGCTTCGTAAGTCCTAACGTCCTAGCTTGTCGCCGATTTCAGATTGCCAATTCCCAGGATCAGACATGTATAAGATTTTCCTTGGATTTTTCCTGTTCGTGACCCTCGCGGCGTGTCAGCATCAACAGCCTGGCGTTTCGGCCTTCCGGATCAACCGAGTGATCGTCGACCCAGGATCAGACGGCTACGGAACGGTTGCCGCCGCACAGCTTAGATCCAAGCTTCAAGCCGTTGCGAACGACATAAACCGCCAACTCAAGCCAGGGGCACCCGTCTACGATCTTACTGTGCGGTTCGACAGGGTGAAATATGTAACACCAAATGGACCGTTCATGCTGGGGCGAAGCACGGTTAAAGGTACGATGCAGGCGGGTTCCTGGAGCTACAGTTTCTCCGCGTCGGATGATGGTGCACCCGGCCTTGGCGAAGCCTTCAACCTCGACAGCTATTACAGTCCTGAGCGCAGCTTCGGCAGGATCGCCAAGCGCATAGCCAACAAGTACTCCAGGCACCTTGCTGACGTGTTTGGGACCCGCCCGGTTCCATGGGACAGCCTCTCACATGCCGCTACCACACCGCTCCGCCAGAACCAGAGCGCTGTCCAAGGAAAGCCCGGCCAAGTGCCTCCGCCGCCGCAGGTTCTGGTCGGCGGGTCCCGTTAGAGCAGAGGCGACCACCCAGTTGACACTTCGGCCGAAATGGCCGTTTGATCGGAGGAGTGGAAAGTCCGGACTACTGACCCTGGTAATCTTTAGCCGCGGTGTCCGCCTTCGGGATCAGCCTAGGGACCGGTGAATGACCGATCTGGGGACGCACTGCCGCCGTCTTCCGTTGATGCGCTTCGCAGTCGCAACGAATGACGGCTTCGACGGGCCGCAGCGCAGGATGCAGCTCCACCGATGAACGACCGCTCCGGGCCGCGAACGACGCTGGGGCAAAGTCGATCGCTGTGATCATCGTTGCGGCGCAGCAGGTCGGCTCCGGGTCCCAGTGTTGACGACTGCTGCGGTTTGCACGAATGTCTGCCTCGATGAAAATCTCGTTTGAAGAGGCAATGCAATGATTGATTTTCACATCCTGCTCGTGTTCATCCCCATTGCATTTGCTCTAAACATGACGCCCGGCGCAGATATGCTTTTCTGCCTTGGTCAGGGCGCGAAATCCGGACCAAGAGTCGGCCTTTTCGCGTCTCTTGGGATTGCGACCGGATCGTTCATCCACGCCCTTGCTGGCGGACTTGGTCTTGCAACATTGATCGCTGCGAACCCCATCGCATTCGAAGTGATCCGTTGGGCGGGCGTCGCCTATCTCGTTTATCTGGCCTTTCAGACAATCATGTCTCCAATAGGTCAGGTTTCACCAAACAATATTGAAGGTTCATCTGCTTTTAAGGCATGGAAAGACGGCGCTTTTGTTTGCCTGCTCAATCCAAAAGTTGCGATCTTCATGCTTGCGCTGGTTCCTCAGTTTGTTGATCCGGAGCGCGGCTCAGTTCTGCTCCAGTTTTTGATCTTCGGAACAATTCTGAACATTGGCGGCACTTTGATTAACGGTATAATCGGCATGTTTGCGGGCAGGATCAGCGGTGTCTTGGCGAAAAACAAACGCGTAGCGCGTGGCCTCCAGTACGCGACGAGTTCTGTCTTTTTCGGGCTTGCAGCGAAGCTGGCGTTTGATCGGCGCTGATGTTTCCACATGCCTGTTGTCATTATTGACCGGACATTCACGGGATGAACCGCAGCTGTGGCAATGTCCCGCAGTGCCGGCATCTGGCGGGCAATCGTCTTTGCTGACGTAGCGAATGGAGGCTTCGACGGGCTGCATCGCGGCAGTATATCAGCGGGTGAATGTCGGCAATGAGCCGGAAGCGACGACGAGCCTACAGGGCGCGAGTGGCTGTTTCGCCAAATGCCGGAACCCAAACCTTTATGGCAACACATAACTGCGCTTGGTAGTGCTTGAAACCACATTTGGATCAGGGTCTGGGGAGCGCTTCCACGCCTTTTCTTTCAACGCAGGCGCCCCCAAGCCCTTCTTCCGGTAGCGCCTTCAGGACAGACGCACAAGCTGTTTGCCGGGAGAGATCCAGAACACCCGCTACGCAAAAACATCCGCTTCACTTGGCAGATGTTCGCCCTGCTCCTCAAGGTCCTTGCGATAGGCCTGACAGATGACCACCGCAAAGACGGCAAAGCTGGATGACGAAATCAGCTTGACCGCGGCCAGCGCCAGAGCCCCGGCCGGATCCGGAATGCCCTGTGGCGTGACCGGATCTGATCCGATGCCGAGATTTTCAAAAAGGATCAGGGCTGCGAATCCGAGTGCCATCACCCCGCCGACCCCAAAAGCCAGTCTCGGGAGCAGATACCGGGCCTGCCGGATCGCCCGGCCAACCGCCAATCCCGCTCCCGGGCGAACCCCCAGCAGCATCGCCGGAAAGGCCGTCCCGAAAAGGAACATCGTCAGAAAATAGATCCCGGCTCCGCTCAGGACTGTCAATCCGAGAAAAGCTTCCCGGTTCAAACTCTGGCCGAGGGACCCCGCCATGAGCAGAAAGATGACGGCGATACCCACCACGAGGATCGGCACATAAAGCAGCAGGAAATAACGCAGGAGAAAACCGGCAAATTTCCGATTGATATCCTTGCCCTTTGGGTCCAGCCCCAGCAGATGCACACAAAAGTAGAAGACAAGACCGGCCTCGGCGAGGCCACGCGCAAATGTGATCGAGTTGTTCAAGTCATAAACAACATTGACCGTTTCCAGACCATAGAGCGCGCCGGTAAAGCCGAGAGATGCCGGCCAGCACGCCAGGATCGTGCTGTAGGCCTGCGAAAAGATATTGGACCCGTTCACGCAAAACACCTTCCGGGGATATAATCGCCTTCCTGTCTAGCCGGTTTTCAGGCCTATGAGCAACCGGTCCGGGTACAGATGACAGTTTCCCGTATTGAGAATCCGGAGACATGGTCAATGCTTTGGAAAAAGCGATCTGAAAGCGTTGTCACAGATGAAGAAAGCAATGCGCCTCCGCCGGGTCAGTCCGGCCGTTTTTCCGGTGTCAACAGCCAGGAGAAAACGGCAAGTGCCAATGCCGCACCGGCAAATTCGGCGGCAATGAACCCGGGCAGATCCGCCGGGCGGATGCCCGCGAATGTATCGGTAAAGGCCCTGGAAATAGCCACAGCCGGATTGGCAAAGGAGGTTGACGCCGTGAACCAGTAAGCAGCCGTGATGTAAAGCCCGACCAGCCAGGGCACGGCCGCTTCCCGGAACCTTATGCCAGCCAGAATGCTGGCCAGAAGCCCGAAGGTGGCAACGACCTCCGCCACCCATTGCCCCGTCCCGGTGCGGATGGTTGAAGAGGCTTGAAGCACCGGCAATTCAAACATGATGTGGGCCACAAGCGTTCCGCAAATTCCGCCGAAGATTTGAGCGGCCATGTAACCGATGCCGGTGCGCAGGTTCATGTCGCGCTTCAGCCAGAAGACGAAGGTGACCACCGGATTGAAATGGGCCCCGGAAACGGGCCCCAAAATGGTGATCAGAACGACCAGAATGGCGCCGGTGGGAAGTGTGTTGCCCAAAAGGGAAACGGCAACATCCTCAGACAGGTTGTCCGCCATGATGCCCGAGCCAACCACGGTGCCCACCAGCATGGCGGTTCCAAGGGCCTCGGCGGCCAGCCGGCGGGAAAGGCTAAAATGCAGCATGAAGGGCCCCGTTCAATTTTCCAAAGCGCCAATGGCAGCCAGTCTGGATGCACCGTCTCCGGCCTCAAAAACATTCTCGCCAAGGGCAAGCATCTCGCCGATCCGGCGCTCCAGACGTTGATAGGCAAGATCAAAGGCCGCGCCCCGCACCGCATCATCACCTTCCACTGAGGCCGGATCGGCAATGCCCCAATGAACCACCAGCGGATGCCCGGGCCAGACCGGGCAGGCTTCTCCCGCAGCGCTGTCGCACACCGTGACAATCAGGTCCATTTGCGGTGCTTGAGGGCCGGCGAACTCTTCCCAGCTCTTGGAGCGGAACCCGTCGACCGGCAGGCCTTTGCGGCTCAGACAGGCCAGAGCATCCGGATTGATCTGGCCCCTTGGCGTTGATCCGGCGGAAAAGGTCGCAAATTTCCCCGCGCCCAGATGCCGTAAAATTGCTTCCCCCAGCACGGACCGTGCCGAATTTGCCGTGCATAGAAACAGGACATTGCGCATTGTCCGTCAGCCTCGCTTGCAGTTCATGTCTTGATGAAAGGGCCTGAGCCCCTGGAGAGGTCTGGAGACAGGCCGGCAAACGGAGCACACAGAGCCGGCTGCCCGCCGCAGCAATCCTCAAGCAGATAGGTCACCAGGTGCTGCATTTGCACCAGGTTCGCCCGGTAGAGAATCGAACGCCCGTCCCGCTCGGCCTGCACAAGACCGGAACGGGACAGAGCGCCCAAGTGGGCCGATAGGGTATTCGGACGCACCTTGAGTGCATGTGCGATCGCCCCGGCGGTCATGCCGTCTTTTCCCGTTTTCACCAAAAGGCGGAAAACGTCGAGGCGGGTTTCCTGACCTAAGGCAGCCAATGCAGTCATGGCGTCTTCTTTTTCCATAATTCGAGAATACCCGAATTATGGAATTGATCAAGGGCAAATTTTTCTCAGAACAAAGGGCATGGTTTGATTGCAAAAGCCAAAAGCCTGCACCTGATACCGCCCGCAACCATTGCTGCGCTCAGACAGAGCCGCGAAAAACAGCTTGGGCCGCGGGAAGATCTTCAGCCAGCGCGGAGGCTCGATGTGACCAGAGCCGCAATCGGCGTGCACAGATCCGGCTGGCCGCCGCAGCAATCCTGCAGCAGGTAGGTCAAAAGAGATTGCATTGTCGACAGGTCGGCCCGGTAATGAATGGAGCGCCCGTCCCGCTCCGCCTCTACGAGGCCAGACCGGGACAGGGCGCCCAAGTGGGTCGATAGGGTGTTCGGACGCACATTAAGTTCTTCTGCAATGGCACCGGCGGTCATGCCTTCTTTTCCCGTTTTCACCAGAAGGCGAAACACGTCGAGGCGGGTTTCCTGACCCAAGGCTGCCAAAGCACTCAAGGCATCTTCTTTTTTCATAATTCGATAATACCCGAATTACCGAATATTGCAACTTTCAACTGATATTCCATCCAACTTCAAGTGAAGATATGCGTTTTCACGGATCCCGGTCTGCGCGAATGCCGCTTTTTCCACAACTGAGAAACACCCCTGGCGCCCTTCTGCCGGGCATCTCATACCAACCTCAATAGCTAGGAACCGATCTGACGGTGTTTGGGGACTGTTCGGCAAGGAGCAGGTTGCAGGGCGATATGGTTTATCGTTCAAAACCTGGGACGCAGCTGAACAGTTCTCAAACACGGCCTCAGCCTGCTCCGGCCCGCCGGACTGCGTTGCGCCGCTTGAACGGCCAACCAGGCCGTCCTGCGCAACGCGCCTTGCCGGCCAATCCGGACCAGCGCCATCAGATGGGTTTCTATCTATTCAGGTTGGTATCAGGCGGCCTTGGCCGCCAGACGTTTCCTGATACTGTCAATATCGGCCCTGGGGGTCGCGGCAAACAGGGTCTTGGTGTAGTCGTGCTGCGGGCTGTTGAAGACCTCATCGCGCGTGCCGTATTCTACCACTTCCCCGAAATACATCACCATCACCTTGTCGGCGATATAGCGCACCACCGACAGGTCATGGGAGATGAACACATAAGTAAGGCCCATCTCGTCCTGAAGGTCTGCCAGGAGGTTCAAGATCTGCGCCTGGACGGACAGATCCAGTGCGGAGACCGGTTCATCCAGCACCAGCAGTTTCGGCTTCATCATAATGGCCCTTGCAATGGCAATGCGCTGGCGCTGGCCACCGGAGAACATATGCGGATAGCGCCCGTAATGTTCCGGCTGCAAACCAACCTTCTGCAGCATTTCAAGGGCCAGATCCCGGCGCTCAGCGGCCGGCATGTCTGTGTTGAGAAGAAGCGGTTCTTCCAGCACATGACCGATCTTCTGGCGCGGATTGAGCGACCCATAGGGGTTCTGAAAGACAATCTGCACCTTCTGGCGCATTTCCCGCGAGATACCGGTTTTTGCAATATTGATGGGCAGGCCGTCGATTTCGATCGTGCCTGCGCTTTGCGCATCGATCATGGTCAGCATGCGGGCCAGGGTGGACTTGCCGCAGCCGCTTTCGCCAACCACCGCCAGGGTCGTACCCCGCTCAACATCGAGGCTGACGCCCTTGACCGCCGTTAGCTGCGACGCCTTCTTGAAGAGGCCGCCCTTGATGTCATAGGTCCGGTAAACATCCCGGACTTTCAGGATTGTATCCTCAGCCATTTCAGAACCCTCCTGCTTCGGCAAAATCACTGACCGTCGGCAGGCGGTCACCCGTTGCATTTTCCGGCAAAGCCGACAGCAAGGCCCGAGTGTAGGGGTTTTGGGGGGTTTCAAACAGGGACAAGACGTCCGCCTCCTCCATCTTGCGGCCCTTGTATTGCACGATCACCCGGTCGGCGGTTTCCGCAACCACCCCCATATCGTGGGTTATCATGATCAGCCCCATGCCGCTGTCCTGCTGCAGCTGGACCAGAAGATCCAGGATCTGCTTCTGGATGGTCACGTCGAGCGCCGTTGTCGGCTCGTCCGCAATAAGCAGTTTGGGAGCACAGGAAATGGCCATGGCGATCATCACACGCTGGCACTGGCCACCGGACATCTGGTGCGGAAAGGCGTTGAGCCGGCCAGCCGGATCGGGAATGCCGACTGATGTCAGCAGCTCCACCACCCGGTCCCGGACCTTGCGGCCTTTCAACTCCGTATGGGTCTTGAGCGCTTCGCCGAGCTGAAAACCGACCGTGAAACATGGGTTGAGGCTGGCAATCGGCTCCTGGAAGATCATGGAGATGTCCCGGCCGATCACCCTGCGCCGGTCCCGGGCGTTCAAGCTGCGCAGATCAAGGCCCTCAAACGTCATGGCATCGGCCGTGATGGTGGCCGTCTCCGGCAGCAGGCCCATTGTGGCCAGCATGGCAACGGATTTGCCCGACCCGGATTCCCCGACAATAGCAAGCACTTCACCCGCATCGACGGTATAATCAACCCCGTCCAGCGCCTTGAACGGCCCTTTGGCAGTGTCGAATTCGACCCGCAGGTTGCGAATTTCAAGGAGTGGCATTATATTTTTCCTCAGTATGAAAGGTCATACAGCACAAGAGGCCAGACGACATGCGAACGAAACCTATCATTCCGCTGATCTGAACCCGGCCGGTTCCGGCTAAGGGGCCAGGCATTTTTGCAGCCCCCCGAACAGCGCCGCCAGGTCGGCCGCGTAAACTTTCACGACAAGATTGACAATCAGGCTGGCCGCAACAATGAGCAGCCCGGCGCGGGCCACTCTCGACAGCCAGCAATAGACAGCGATCATCCGGCGCGCATTCGCCCCCGCCTTCAGGCAGGACCGGGCGATCTCGCGCAAGTTGCCCAGAACCGCCGTCTTGCGGTCCACACTCAAGGCCCGGAACGCATCGCTGCGCAGATCCGACAAGAGATAGTAAAGCCCCCGCTCCAGATTGTAGTAGCGCACGATGGAGCGCAGCGGCGAGTTCGGGATGATGGACAGCTCGCTCTTCACCGTTCCCATGACCAGATTGTCGCCGCTGGCGAGCGTGTAGATGTCATAGGTCTTGAAGGCCCGGCTGGCCGCTTCCAGCTGTTCGGTGATCCGCTGATATTGCTCGTCGGACGCATGGGGTTCGACCCCGTCCATATTGGTGCGGATCTCGACCTTGAGCGCGGTCAGAAGCTCGTCCTGCTTGCGCAGGCGCTCATACCACCACACCAGCCAGGCAACGACGGATTTCGCCAGCCAGGCCGCCGCCGCGATCATCGCGGCCGTGGCCGCAGCAATCACGGTGGCCGCGCCCCGCTCCAGCCCTTGCAGAAACAGAACGGCTTCACACAGGACGTCCACCCGCCTCAGCTCCTCTTCAGTTTCGGGTCAAGCGCATCGCGCAGACCGTCGCCGACCAGATTGATGGCCAGAACGGTAATCAGGATCGCCAGCCCCGGGAAGGTCACCACCCACCAGGCCCGCAAAATGAATTCCCGCGCCTCGGCCAGCATCGTGCCCCATTCCGGGGTTGGCGGCTGGGCGCCCATGCCCAGAAAGCCGAGAGCGGCCGCATCCAGAATGGCATTGGAGAAAGACAGGGTTGCCTGAACGATCAGAGGCGCCAGGCAGTTCGGCAGGATGGTCTTGAACATCAGCCGCATGTGCCCGGCTCCGGCCACCTTGGCCGCAACCACATAATCCCGGGACCGTTCCGAAAGCACTGCCGCCCGGGTGAGGCGGACAAAATGCGGCTGCAGCACGATGGCAATCGCGATCATGGCATTGATCAGCCCCGGCCCCAGAATGGCCACCAGAACCAGCGCCAGCAGCAAGGAGGGAAACGCCAGGATGATATCCATGATCCGCATGATGAAAGTATCAACGGCCCCGCGCATATAACCGGCCACCACCCCCATGGTGATGCCGCCGGTCAGGGCGATCGTGACCACCATGACCCCCACCAGCAGGGACAGGCGCGCTCCATAGATCAGACGGGAGAGGATGTCCCGGCCGATGGCATCCGTGCCCAGCAGAAAAGCGTCCTTGCCGCCCTCCTGCCAGACCGGCGGGGTCAGGAAACTGTCCCGGTACTGGAAGTCAGGATCATGCGGAGCCAGGACCGGTGCGCCAACCGCCATGAGAACCAGCAGCACGAAGACCACCAGTCCGGCGACCGCGCCCTTGTTCTGGGAAAAATAATACCAGAACTCGGCGAGCCGGGCTTTGGTCGCATTCCGGCTTTCCGTTTCCAGCTTCAATGTGTCTGCCTTTGCAGGCGCAGAGGGATCTGTCATTGCTCTTTTCCTCCGGCTCAGGTGTGGCGAATGCGCGGATTGATGAGGCCGTAGAGCACATCAACAATCAGATTGACCATCATGATGATCCCCGCGATCAGAAGCAGCCCGCCCTGGACCACCAGATAGTCACGCCGGGAAATACTGTCGACAAGCCACTTGCCGATCCCGGGCCAGGAGAAGATCGTCTCGGTCAGGATGGCCCCGGCCAGAAGCACGCCGACCTGCAAGCCAATGGTTGTGACCACCGGAATGAGCGCATTGCGCAGGGCGTGCAGGCCGATGACCGAGCGCGGCGGCAGCCCTTTGGCCCGCGCCGTGCGCACATAGTCCTCGCCCAGAACCTCCAGCATGGCGGACCGGGTCTGGCGGGCAATCACCGCCATGGGAATGGTCGCCAGCACGATGGACGGCAGGATCAGATGCTGAACCGCCGACAGGAAGGCGCCCTTCTGCCCGGACAGCAGGCTGTCGATCAGCATGAAACCGGTCACCTGTGGAAAGTAGTACAGCAGGGAAATGCGCCCGGAAACCGGGGTCCATTGCAGGATGCCGGAAAACAGGATGATCAGCAGCAGCCCCCACCAGAAGATCGGCATGGAATAGCCCACAAGAGCCGTGCCCATGATGGCCTGGTCTGCCACGGTACCGCGCTTGACCGCTGCGAAGATGCCCGCCGGGATGCCCAGGCAGACCGCAATCAGGATCGCGCACAGGGCCAGTTCTGCGGTTGCGGGAAACAGCGTCAGAAAATCGTCCAGAACCGGGCGTTTGGAGACAAATGAAATCCCGAAGTCTCCCTGAAAAATCCCGAGAATATAGTCGAGATACTGCTGCCACCAGGGTTTGTCGAAGCCAAGCTGCGCCAGGATTTCAGCCCTGCGTTCGGGGCTCACGCCGCGCTCGCCGGCCAGAAGAACAACCGGGTCCCCGGGCAAGAGGCGAATGAACACGAAGGCGACAAAGGTGACGCCAAGAAAAGTCGGGATCAACAGACCGATACGGCCCAGAAGAAAACGAAGCATGTCAGGTTCCAGATACGAAGAACCAGCGGACCCCTTCTCAGGAAAGGAAGGCCTCCGCCGGTCAGAATTTGCGAAAGCGCCGACAGAATCCCTGCCGGCGCTTCACGTTTTCAGGCGGGTTTACTCCGCGATGTCCACACCCTTGAACCAGTGGCCACCAAGCGGGTCCATCACATAGCCGGAGACCTTGGAGGACATCGGCATGAAGACGACGGAATGGGCGATCGTGGCCCAGGGCGCCTGCTCCTTGAAGACAACCTGCGCCTCTTCATAGAGCTTGGTGCGCTCGGCCTTGTCGGTGATCGTCTTGGCTTTCTGGATCAGAGCTTCGAACTCGTCGTTGCACCACTGGGCACGGTTCGAGCCGCCAACACCATCACAGCCAAGCAGAACGGCCAGGAAGTTGTCCGGGTCGCCATTGTCACCGGTCCAGCCGAGCAGAACAGCCCCGTCGCGGTTGACGTCCTTGGAGCGGGACAGGTACTCGCCCCACTCATAGGAGACAATCTCGACATTGACGCCGATCTTGGCAAAGTCGGCCTGAATGACCTCGGCCATACGCCGTGCATTCGGGTTGTAGGGCCGCTGTACCGGCATCGCCCAGATCTTCATGGACAGGTTTTCGACACCGGCAGCCGCCAGCATTTCCTTGGCCAGCTCCGGATTGTAGTCGTCGTCTTCAACAGCGTCGTTGTAGGACCACATGGTCGGCGGGATCGGGTTCTTGGCCGCTTCGCCGGAGCCCTGGAAAACCGCATCCAGAATGGCCTGTTTGTTGATGGCGTGGTTCAGGGCCTTGCGCACTTCCGGCTTGTCAAACGGCGCGACCTTGGTGTTGTAGGCCAGATAGCCCACATTCAGGCCCTGCTGTTCCATCAGGGTCAGGCCGCTGTCAGCCTTGATATCAGAAATATCGGCCGGTGCCGGAAAGGGCATCACATGACACTCACCCGCCTTCAGCTTCTGAAGACGCACCGCCGCATCCGGGGTGATGGCGAAGATCAGGTTGTCGATCTTTTCCTTGCCGTCCCAGTAGTCAGGATGGGCCGCATAGCGGATGACCGCGTCTTTCTGATAGCCGACAAACTTGAACGGACCCGTGCCGACCGGCTGCTGGTTGAGCTGTTCCTTGGTGCCCGCGGCAGCCAGCTGATCGGCATATTCGGCGGACACGATGGAGGCGAAATCCATGGCCAGGTTCGCGATCATCGGCGCTTCCGGCCGGTTCAGCACGAATTTGACGGTATAGTCGTCAACCTTCACGATCTCCTTGATGAGATCAGGCATGGACATGCCGTTGAAATATTCCCAGGCTGCACCGGCGGTGTATTCATGCCACGGATTGTCCTTCTTCAGCTGGCGCTCGAAGGAGAAGATCACGTCATCGGCGTTGAAATCGCGGGTCGGCGTGAAAAAATCGGTCGTGTGAAACTTCACACCCTTGCGCAGGTTGAACGTGTATTCCAGACCGTCTTCAGACACATTCCAGCTTTCCGCGAGCCCCGGAAGCACTTCCGTGGTGCCGAGCTTGAACTCGACAAGCCGGTTATAAAGCGGTTTGGAGGACGCATCGAATGTGGTACCGGCGGTGTAAAGGGCGGTATCGAAGCCTTCAGGAGACCCTTCCGAGCAATAGACCAGGGTCTTTGCCGACGCGCCGCTTGCCGCAACCACAGCAAGGCTCGCACCGAGAAGAGTTGCCTTCAAGGTTTTTTGAAAATTCATCAATTTGTTCTCCCCTTGATGAAGGGCAAGGGCCTTGCATCATTGAAACGTGCAAAGGAGTTAAGCCCGAGCCAGCGCAAACTAAGGCTTTTTTCCGACAGAAAATCAACTGCCAACATATTTCTAATTTTACGCATGTTTTGAAATGTTTTTGCTAGGTAAGCGGCGCTGACGTAGTTTTCTCACCGGAAACACTCTTAACGGGGAAGCTTTATCACAGCAGAATTATTTGACCGAATGGTCTAAGTTTTTGAAAAAGAAAGATCTCTCAGCACCTTCCCTTTCAGAAGGGCAAAAGGCCGCAGGAATCCAGGCGCCAGCGGGCCAGCTCACTCCCCCAAGGGAAGATGCCAACCCGTCCGGGCACCCGGGGCATGGCCTTTTCAAGAAGATTTTGAGCGTGTTCTGCCAACCGCATCCCGCCAGCCTGCCAGCAGACGGCCCCGCTGGATCTCCTCAAGCCCGGGCTCGAAACGTTTTTCCAGTTTCCATTGGGCGGAAAACGCGTCCTGCCCCGGCCAGATCCCGGCCTTTGACCCGGCCAGCCAGGCCGCCCCCAGTGCTGTTGTCTCAGCAATCGTCGGACGATCAACCGGCGCGCCCAGAATGTCGGCAAGAAACTGCATCGTCCAGTCGGAGGCGGTCATACCGCCATCCACCCGCAAGACAGGCGGCTCGACGCCGGACCAGTCGGCCCGCATTGCCTCCACCAGATCGCTGGTCTGATAGCCGACACTTTGCAGAACCGCGCGGGCAATTTCCTTCGGCCCGGTGTTCCGGGTCAGGCCGAACATCGCCCCGCGCGCCTCCGCATCCCAATAGGGCGCGCCGAGCCCGACAAAGGCGGGCACCAGATAGACATCCTGCGTGGGATCAGCACCTTCCGCGAGCCCCTGGGTGTCGGTGGCGCTTTCAATGAGCCCGAGCCCGTCCCGCAGCCACTGGACCGCCGCACCGGCTACAAAGATCGAGCCTTCCAGAGCGTAGGTGGTCTCACCATCAAGCCGGTAGGCAATGGTTGTCAGCAGCCGGTTCCTCGACCGGACGGCCGTGCTGCCCGTGTTCATGAGGGCAAAACAGCCGGTGCCGTAGGTCGACTTTACCATGCCGGGATTGAAACAGGCCTGGCCGACCGTCGCCGCCTGCTGATCGCCTGCGACCCCGAGGATCGGCAGCGCCCGGCCAAACAGCTCCGGATCGGTCGTGCCGAACTCATCCGCGCTGTCCTTGACCTGCGGCAGGAGGCTCATGGGAATGCCAAGCACTCCGCACAGCTCTTCGTCCCAGCCGTTTTCGTGAATATTGTAGATCAGCGTGCGCGAGGCATTGGTCGCATCCGTCGCATGCACCTTGCCGCCGGTCAGATGCCAGATCAGCCAGGTATCGACCGTGCCGAATGCCAGCTCACCGCGCTCGGCCCGGGCCCGCGCGCCGTCCACATTGTCCAGCATCCAGGCGACCTTGGTTCCGGAGAAATATGGATCAAGCAGCAAACCGGTCCTGGAGGTGAACATGTCCTCCAGCCCTTTCTCGCGCAGGCCCGCGCAGAAATCCGCCGTACGCCGGTCCTGCCAGACGATCGCATTATAGATCGGCTCTCCCGTGGCCCGGTCCCAGATCAGCGCCGTCTCGCGCTGGTTGGTGATGCCGATTGCCGCCACGCCGCGGCCGCCTTCGGGCGCCTTGGCAAGCGCGTCCCGGCACACCCGCAAAGTGCTGGTCCACAAATCGGAAGGGTCATGCTCCACCCAGCCGGATTTTGGAAAATGCTGCGGAAATTCCTGCTGTCCCACACCAACAGGACTAAAGGTCCCGTCAAACACAATGGCACGGCTTGATGTTGTGCCCTGGTCTATGGCCAAAACACATCCTGCCATGGCGCACCTCCCGATAGTCTTGTTGATTTAATCCGCCTCGAGTGTGGTGGACTTGAAATACGCCTGATTTGTGCAGCGCGCGCCGTAGCGTATTCCAATTCCGAAAACCATACTAGAAACATAGACTTTCTAGTCACCCTCATGAAGCTGAAGCTTGTTCTGAACGCGCTGGAAAGGAGACGAACTTCAGATTCAAGAGGGTGACCAGGCAAACCGGCCGCGATCTGCGGCCGGGCAAACTATGCCGCAGCGCCGGTCTTCTCTGCAAGACGGCCAGTCATATAGGCATCAAGCCGCTCAGCGGCCTCCTTGCCGACGCGCAGGCCCAGCTTGGTTCGCCGCCACAAAACGTCTTCCGCCGTCCGTGCCCATTCACGGCCCATCAGCCAATCGACCTCCGCGAGCGTCAGATCTGCCCCGAAACACTCGCCCAGATCGTCCAGGGTGGCTGCCGCCCCGAGCACTTGCCGGGCATCCGTGCCGTAGAGCCGGACAAGCCGGGTGGCAAATCTATCGGTCAGGAACGGATAGTCCTTCTGCAGCCCGGCCACTTCCGTTTCGAAGGCCAGCACCTGGAAATCCCCGCCTGGCAGTGGCGCCCCGCCGGTCCAAAGCCCGCCCTTCAAGGACAGATGATCGTCAAGTTTCTCCAGAACCTGCTCCGCCAGCTTGCGGTAGGTCGTGATCTTGCCCCCGAATACCGACAGAACCGCTGGCCGGCCTTCGCCCGCATCCAGTTCCAGCACATAGTCGCGCGTTGCCGCCTTGGCATCCTTGGCACCGTCATCATAAAGCGGCCTCACCCCGGAATAGGTGTGCACCACATCTTCCCGCGTGATCTCCTGTTCCAGATACTCGCTGGCGGCCGCGCACAGATAGGACACCTCATCACCGGAAATCTGCACCGCACCAAGGTCGCCCTGATAATCCACATCGGTGGTGCCGATCAGCGTGTAGTCGCCCTCATAGGGAATGGCGAACACGATCCGGCCATCGCCATTCTGGAAGATGAAACAGCGGTCGTGATCAAACTGGCGCGGCACGATGATATGGCTGCCCTTGACCAGGCGGATGCCGGAGCTGTTATTGGCACCAACAACACCGCGCAGCATGTCCGCAACCCACGGCCCGGCCGCATTGACCAGCACCCGTGCGGTTACCGTCCGCTCTTCGCCGGTCGCCAGGTCTTTCAGAACCACGGACCAGGCTTCGCTGTCCCGGCGGGCGCTGATGCATTTGGTGCGGGTCAGGATCTTTGCGCCCCGGTCCGCCGCATCCCGGGCATTGAGCACCACCAGCCGGGCATCATCCACCCAGCAATCGGAATATTCAAAGCCCTTGCGGAACAGTTTCTTCAGGCCTTGCGCATATGGCCCCTGGTCCAGACGAACCGTTTGCGTGGCCGGGAGCAATTTGCGCCCGCCCAGATGATCATAAAGAAACAGACCGAGGCGCAGCAGCCAGGCCGGCCGCAGGTCCTTGTGATGGGGCAGAATGAAGCGCAGCGGCCAAGCAATGTGCGGCGCAATACCCCACAGCACTTCCCGTTCCTTCAGCGCTTTGCGCACAAGATCGAATTCATAATATTCCAGGTAGCGCAATCCGCCATGGATCAGCTTGGTAGAGGCGGACGAGGTCGCGCTGGCCAGATCCCCCATTTCGGCCAGAAGCACCGAGGCGCCGCGCCCGGCCGCATCCCGGGCAATCCCCGTTCCGTTGATCCCGCCACCAATTACCAGAAGGTCATATTCAGCCGCCATCGGCCTGTCTCCGGCTGGAGCCTCCTGCGCGTGAGCGAGCGCCCAGGAAGGCTCGATCCATGAAAAATCCGGCCAACGTCCAAGAGCGCCCCGATTTTGGCCGCGCGCCGCTGACCCCGAGCGCATACGCGCCCTTTGAACTCCAAATGAAAATAAAACGAAACTTCTCGAAATTCAACCAACAATTCGCCCGAGACCTCAAGACACGCTTTCAGGGCCAGCTCGAAGGCCAGCCCTCACAGTGCGAACTGTTTGAGAGGTATCTGTTTTCGAACGCGGCCCGCTCATCCGGCTTCAAGACGCCCTGTCCTGCGCGCCGGTATTTTTTCAGTGTCAGACTGAAGAAGCCCTCCCGGTAGAGCACGGTGGGCTCAAAAGGCGCCTATGGCCGCCGCCTAAGGCGCTGCTTCGGCGTCAGGCGGTGCATCATCCGCAGGCGCGTCAGACACGGCAGACGCGCCGTCTTTCCCCATTAACGGTGCCTTGCCCCCGGCAAAGGGTGGGGTTGCCGCGTGATAGGTCACCTGCGGGAACGGGATTTCGATGCCCCTTTCATCAAACACCTGCTTGATGAATTCATTATAGGCCCGGCCGACAGACCACTGGTCCCCTGGCGTTGTCTTGATGCGCGCGCGGATGTCGATGGAGCTGGCCCCGAAATTGGTGACCCCGTGCATCTCCAGATCGCCGAAGATCTTGGCCCGGAAATCCGTTTCCTGCAGCCGATCGAAAGCATCGCACATGGCCTGCTTCGCAAAGGCGATATCCGTGTCGTAAGACACCCCGATCAGAGCCACATGATAGGAGAAGCCGCGCATGAAATTCGACACCATATCGACCGAGGAGAACGGAATGATATGGGTCGTGCCGTCCAGATCACGGATCCGCACGGAGCGGATGGTGATCCCCTCCACCGTGCCGGTCAAACCGGCCACCGTGACCACATCCCCCTCATTGATGGCATTTTCAATCTGAATGAAGGCCCCGGTGATGATGTCCTTCACCAGCGTCTGGGCGCCGAAGGAAATGGCCAGACCGACCACACCGGCACCGGCAATCAGCGGCCCGATATTGACGCCAATTTCCGACAGGCCGAGAAGCACCGCCATCACCAGAATAATGATGCTGAAAGCATTGCGGAAGAGTTGGAACAAGGTGCGTTCGCGAGCGCTGACAATATAGCCTGCCCGCGACTGCAGGCGCAGATCCACCCAGGACATGACCGCGAGCCAAACCACAAAGGCCACGAGCACCACAAAGAAAGCGGAGCCGTAACGCCCGACAAGATCCCGCCCGATATCACTGGAGAACCAGCCCAGCACATCCATGACACCCCAGATATCCAACAGGAGCAGGATGGTGCCGAGAAACACGACAAAGCGGATGATTTTCAACAGACGTGGCACAAAGGCATTGAGCCGGTACTGCAGCGCCGGCAGCTTCCGGTGAATGTCTTCCGGCAGCCGGATGCCCCCCTTGATAGCCCGGGTCATCACCAGAGAGAGCAGCATGCCGGCCATAATGGTGATGATCGACAGGCCCGTGGCCCGCAAAATGATGGTGGTGGCATCAAAGGGCCGCGTCACCCAGACCAGGAACACCGCAAGAATGTAGCCATAGGCAGCCAGATGCCAGAGATTGCCGAGATTGGACAGGGCCCGCTGCGCCAGGACGCTCTGGAGCGACTGCGCATAGGCCTTTACTCCTTTGCGGACCTTGACCCGGTTGATGCTGATGAGCCCCATAAGCCCCAGCATGCCGGCAAAGACCACCAGAAACCGCAGCGCGTTGCCAAGCACAAAGGAAACGGCGAGATTGGCCGCCGGAACCAGCAGGAACACGCCGTAATTGTTCCAGTACATGTAAATGCGCAGCCACGAATACCAGTAATCGGAGCTTTCGTTCCCGAAGGGCAGCAGGCGCAGTTCCGGACGCCGCGGTGCAAATACAAACCGCAGGGCGACATTCGACATGCCCGTGATGAAAAAGGCGTTCAGCGCCAGACTTTCCTGGATTGTCACGCCGGTCTCCAATCCGCCATAGCCCAGCAGCGCGATGACATAGCCGACCCCGAGGCCAACGGCGACCGTCAGTGCGTCGATCAGCGTCGTCACGATCAGGATGAAGGCGCGCATCAGGCCGCCCCCATAGCGGGCCTTGAGCGCCATCTTGGGATAGATCCGGCGCGCGGCAAACTGGCTGATCCAGAAAGCGCCATAGGCAACCACCAGAACCACCGCAACCTGCCAAAGCACCAGATAGACCCGGTCCCACTTGACCGGAATGTCCCCGCTAAGGATCAGCCGCAGCCCTTTCAGAGAATGGCGGACCCGGTCCAGAACATTTCCGGCTTCATCGGCCAGGGCACGCGTGTACTCGCCAACCCGCAACACAAAGCCCCGCCCAGCCGGATTGGAGGCTGCCGCCTCTGGCGTGGCAGCGGCCCCATCCGACGCAAGCGCCGCGCCTTGCGCAGGCGGCGCCGCAGGTGCCGCCTCCTGAACTGCGCCTCCGGCCTCAGTCCCGTTTCCGGCAGCATCAGCTGCGTTTTTCTGCAAAATTCCGATGAGCGCTTTCCGGCTCTCCGGATCGTTCAGAACCTTGATCAGCGCCTCACTGGCCTCTTGCATTTCGGCCGCATTTTGTGATGCAGACGCCTGCTCCTGCGCAGCAGCCGGAGCCTCAGACAGCACAAACATTCCCAGAACAACCGCAAGACATAGGCGCAGCGTTTTCATCTCATTCCCGCTTGGTTCGACATCATCATGACCGCTTCAGTCACAGACGGACACTAGACAGGGATCTGCACCGGATGAAAAGCCCCCGGGAAAGCCCGTCAACGGCTTTCGCGCGACGCGCTAAAAACAACCTGAGATACACATAACCCCTTTTTTAATTTCGCCAAAATCACCTGAATCTTACGCTTGGGAACAATTTATACGCGAACCACGCAAGCCTCGGTAATTTTTAGTAACGCAAAAATAACAATATTCAGAAATAATCCTCCTGTTGGAGGTAGGATGGCACGCTCACTCATCAAACTTGCTCAAGATGAGACCGTGGAGGCACGGCGCAAGCTGTTTGCTGAAGTCAGCAGGCTTGTGGCGAACGATCTGGACAAAAGATCGAGCAAGGAACTCGCGCTGTTTGCCGAAGTGATGCTCGAACTGTACAGCATCGGTGCACCTGATGACCGTCTGCATCTGGCGCAAAAGGTCGCCCCGTTTGATCAGAGCCCCCTTAATCTGGTTCTCAGGATTGCCTGTGACGACCTGAAGGTTGCCGAGCCGGTCCTGGCCAGATGTTCCCTGTTGTCGCCGGAGGATCTGCTGGATCTGTCGCAACGCCTGAGCAAGGCCCATCTTCAGGTGCTCGCCCAGCGCACGGACCTGCCCGCAGAGGTGTCGGACCTGCTTGCAGAAAAGGGCGGCACGCCCGTACATCACATTCTGGCAGGCAATCGGGAGATCAAGCTGTCCCGGGAGACCCTGTCGACCTTCACCAGGCTGGCGGCCGATGACACCAAGCTGCGTGACGCCCTTGCCTTGCGCTCCGATCTTTCACCGGCCGCCTGCCGGCAGTTGCTTCCGCTCGTGGATGAAGAAACAAAGCAGCGGCTTCTGGACATCATCGAAGGGGCCCTGTCGAAGGACCAGCTGGATCAGATTGCCCGGCTGAAAGCCCTGCGCAAATCCTTTGGCCACTCCTTGAAGTCACAGGATGTGGGCCAGCTGTGGCGTGAAGCCCAGCGAGCGGACGTCACCCTGGACGAGCTCATGATCCTTTTGCTGCAGGACAACCGCTTCAACCATGCAGTCGAACTGTTGAGCGCCAGAGGACGGATCGCCCTGTCTTCACTGAAGGATGCCCTCTTCAGCGGTAAAATGGATGTGGTGCTGCGCACCGCTGCCAAGGCCGGTCTGCAAGTGCCCGCCTTTGCGCTTTTGGCCAAAGCCCGCAGCACCCATATGAGAATTCCCTCCGCCCAGGGCGGTGAATGGACGTCTGCCTACGCCAAACAACTGTCCGATGCAGCCAAGGCAAAGGAAAACCGCAGCGACGATTTTCAGGCCCGCCGGCGGGTGAAAAAGTCCTGAAGCATCAAGCCGGTTCCCAAATCCGGTCCTTGTCCCAAACTCAACACATCATACCAAGTTCAATTGGATTTGCGCTTTGCTCCCTGAAATCAGAGGGCTCAACATGGAACACAATACGCTTTGAAACCGGATGCGCTCGGCGCACTTTAATATCTTGAAAAACACATGACGATCAGGTGCGGGAACACATACTCGCGGCGACGGCGGTTGACAGGGTCGCTGCAGCATAGAACCAGAGACCTGGCAAAATGGCCGCCGCCGCAAGGCCACTGGTCTTGGCTGCGAACAGAACCAGCGCCACCAGCATCACATCCAGCATCGACCATTTGCTGACCATGGACAGAAGGGCGAGGGATTTCGACCGCCCACCGGTCACCACGACCACATGGATCAGCAGAATCTTGACAGCGGGAAAGCCGATAGAAAAAAGGCCGACAATAGAAGCCAGCGCGACATCGCCCTGCTCCCAGAGCCCGCCAATCATTTCAATCAGGGTGGGCCGCTCTTCCAGAAAGTACAGCCGTTCGAACCGCATCAGCGGCTGGGTCAGCCCCAGCGCAAAAGAGAACGTGGACAGCGGCAGCAACACAGCCAGAAACAAACGCATCGTCAGACCCAACTCCCCGGAACGTGATCGCCGCCTTCACACATGAGGCTCGCGCGGCCTGTTTGCAACAAACAGGCACCGGCACAGGAAAGACAAGCCCGCAAACAACGAAACCCGACCGCCGGATCCCGGCAATCAGGTTTCAAACGGGAAAACCTCCGTCAGGGGGGCACGTACCGGCGCGGGGACCCAAGCCCCCGGGCCGGTCTTTAGCGGGTGCGCGCGCGTGCCGCGACTTCGTCGAGCTGGTCCTGTTCGGCAATTTCCTGTGCCGTACGCTCCCTCTGATGGTCGCGCTCTTCCAGCTGTTCGAATTTCTTCAGTTCCTCGATCGCTTCGCTGAGCTCATCCTGAGCCCGCTGCAGCTGATCGTCCAGCTCATGGGCGGAATTGCGCAGGTTATCCCGCCGGTCCGCCGCCGCCTTTGCAAAAGTCGGATAGGCAAAATGGGTCACATCCGTAATGCCGACGCGTTCCTGCTCGGAGCGGATCTGGTCATCCAGCTCGTCGGCCATCCGGTTAAATTCGGCAATCATGCTTTCGATCTGCGCAAGTTGCCGCCGTTTTTCGTCAACCTGAAACCGCTTCAAGCGGATCAAACTGTCGCGGGTCTTCATAACTCAATACTCCCCTAACATGGGCAGTCTACTCTGGAGTCATTTCCAAAAGGTTGGCGAGTTGCAAATATCCATCAGAAAGTGATGTTGCCTCGTCTTTTCCCTGATTGAGAAAATCATCAATCAGGGCAAACCGGTGAATTGCCTCGTCGACGGTCGGATCCGAGCCCTTGCGATACGCCCCCAGGCGGATGAGTTCTTCCATATCCGTATAGGTCGACAGCAACTGTTTGGCCCGCCGCAGGATCGGAAGCTGCTCCGGCGGCACACAGCGCGGCATGGTCCTGGACACGGATTTGAGCACATTGATGGCCGGGTAACGCCCGCGTTCGGCAATGGCCCGCTCCATGACCACGTGACCGTCCAGAATTCCGCGCACCGCGTCGGCCACTGGTTCGTTGTGGTTGTCGCCTTCCACCAGAACCGTGAACAGGCCGGTGATCGAGCCTTCCTCCGCACGGCCCGGGCCCGCCCGCTCCAGAAGACGGGGCAACTCGGTAAAGACGGTCGGCGTGTAGCCTTTGGACGTGGGCGGCTCGCCGATGGACAGACCGATTTCCCGCTGCGCCATGGCGAATCGCGTCACCGAATCCATCATGCACAGAACATTATGCCCCTCATCACGGAAGTGTTCAGCCACTGTCATGGTCAAATAGGCCGCCTGCCGGCGCATCAAAACACTTTCATCCGATGTCGCCACAACGACAACTGAGCGCGCCAGACCGGCCTCCCCGAGATCATCCTCGATGAACTCCTGAACTTCACGCCCCCGCTCCCCGATCAAACCGATCACCGCCACATCGCAATTGGTGTTGCGCGCCAGCATGGACATGAGCACGGATTTGCCCACGCCCGAGCCCGCAAAGATGCCCATACGCTGGCCTTCACAGCAGGTGACAAAGGTGTTCAACGCCCGGACACCGAGATCAAGCGCGCGCCCCACGCGCTTACGCTCAGAGGCGGGTGGCGGTGCGCTTCGCAATTTGCGAGGCACTCCGCCATTTGGTAAATCCCCTTTTCCGTCAATCGGTTCGCCGAGAGCATTCACCACCCGGCCCAGCCACGCTTCCGCCGGATGAACGACGCTGTCCCGGGAGCTGATCACCGCCTTGCAGCCCATGCGCACGCCTTCCAGACCTGAGAACGGCATGCAAAGCGCATGCCCGTCCCGGAAGCCGACAACTTCCGCCGGAACTTTCGGGTTATCCTCTCCACTGTCGATCAACAGCCGGGAGCCGACACTCATCTCGTGAATGGGCCCGGCGATCTCCACAAGAAGGCCCTGCACCGCAGTTACACGGCCATAAATTTCGGTCGGCATGAGCGAATCGATCTCGGCAAAAAGCGCCTTCAAGGAAAATTCCTTTCACTGTTAACGGATTTGGTAACCGATCGTTTACGACTCTGGTTAATCTTAACCTTTGGAAGGCCCACAAGCGAGAGCCATTTCGAAGTCAAACTGGGTTTGTTGAAAGGAATCTGATCGGAATCGGTTACGCCGATTTGTTAATGTTCAACTTTAAGCTTTATGAATCCAAGTTTTTTTCGGGGATTCAACAAGTTGTCCGTTGTTCACAGATTCGTTTCTTCGGAGCTTGCAGCTACGAATCATAATTTGTTAACCATTAACCGATAGCTTTGAGTCGGGGTTAACAACAGTCCTTCGTAGTCCGGTACCGACAGAGCCGTTGCGACTTGCCCAGGAAAGGCAGAATAAGGGGATTGGCATGCGTGTATTGTTGATTGAGGATGATAGCGCCACAGCGCAGAGCATCGAGTTGATGCTGAAGTCCGAGAACTTCAACGTCTACACGACAGATCTTGGCGAGGAAGGCATCGACCTCGGCAAACTGTACGACTACGACATCATAATGTTGGATTTGAACCTTCCGGATATGTCCGGATATGAGGTTCTCCGCACACTTCGTGTTTCCAAGGTCAAGACTCCGATCCTGATCCTGTCCGGAAACGCGGGCATCGAAGACAAGGTTCGCGGTCTCGGCTTCGGCGCCGACGACTACATGACCAAGCCCTTCCACAAGGATGAGCTGGTTGCGCGGATCCATGCGATTGTCCGCCGCTCCAAGGGACATGCCCAGTCGGTGATCGTGACGGGTGACCTGAAGGTCAATCTGGATACCAAGACCGTGGAAGTCGGTGGCCAGCGTGTCCACCTGACCGGCAAGGAATATCAGATGCTTGAGCTTCTGTCCCTGCGCAAGGGCACGACGCTCACCAAGGAAATGTTCCTGAACCACCTTTACGGCGGCATGGACGAGCCGGAGCTGAAGATCATCGACGTCTTCATCTGTAAGCTCCGCAAGAAGCTCGCTTCTGCGACCTCCGGCAAGAACTACATTGAAACGGTCTGGGGCCGTGGCTACGTTCTGCGCGAACCGGAAGTGGAAGCCGCCGCCTGATCCATCGGATCACCACACAGAATTTAAA
This sequence comes from Roseibium sp. AWQ4_290, assembly GCF_056160985.1. Classification (NCBI taxonomy): domain Bacteria; kingdom Pseudomonadati; phylum Pseudomonadota; class Alphaproteobacteria; order Hyphomicrobiales; family Stappiaceae; genus Roseibium; species Roseibium sp. AWQ4_290. Next base: position 237,069 of record NZ_JBSWYG010000004.1, on the reverse strand, counting down.
AACCCCGGTCTTTCGGCCGGGGTTTTTGCTGTGAAGATTTGCGCCTTTCTGAGAGCATGCCGCGTCATACAGATTTCAGCCGGTTTGTCTTAGCGTTGAAATCTCTGATTTCAGGCAGCAGAACATCCGGTGACAGGCGGTGTGATCTCAAAGGGACATCTGATAAGAGGCCGGCACATAGCGGTAGCCGCTGCCGTCTTTGGCCACATATCCCACTGCCGGGAACGGCATGTGGTAGCCGACAAAGGGGATCTTGTCCGCAGCCAGCATGTCGAAAACCGATTTGCGGGTGGCAGCAGCAGCTTCCTTGTCCATGTCGAACCGCACTTCCCAGTCCGGGCGGGCCAGCGACCAGACATAATGGTTCGCCGTATCGGCTGCCAGAAGCAGCTGTTGCCCGCCGCTTTCCAGCATGTAGACCATATGGCCAGGCGTGTGCCCATGGGCACCCACGGCCGTAATGCCCGAGGCGACAGCGCCGCCATCGCCGAGAAACGTCATGTTTTCGGCCAGCGGCTTGACGTTGCCGGCGACCAGCCTGGTCACCCCATTGGCCTCAGGATCCATGCCCGACCAGAAGTCAAACTCCTTCTGGCCCGTCACATAGCGCGCATTGGCAAAGGCCGGGGCGCCGCCTTCCATCAACCCGCCAATATGATCGGGATGCATATGGGTCAGGACCACGATATCGACCTGTTCGGGCGTATAGCCTGCACTTTCCAGCGCAGCCCGCATGTTGCCACGCGCCGGACGGCCACCCTCGCCCACGCCGGTATCAAACAGAACCAGTTCATTGCCCGTGTTGACCAGGGTCGGTGTGAAAAAGGCCCTGAAACTGTCCGCCGGAATGAAATTGTCTGCAGAGGTTTGGGCGAAGGACTGCGCATCCACATTCATACCGAAGGTTTTTTGCGGCTCGGCTACGGCCACCGCACCGTCCAGCAGTGTATTGACCTCAAACTCCCCCACCTGATAGCGGGCGACAGGCGCAGACAAAGCTCCCTGCTTATCCGCAGCGGCCAGCGCAACGCCGGATGTGGCCAGGCCAGCCCCGGCCAGTCCGGCTCCAGCCCCCATCAAGGCGGCGCGGCGTGTCAGGTTCACAGTCAGGCTCATATTTTTCCCTCCAGCAGGAACGTTGGTGTCCGCGGGGCCCTCAGCTTCGCATGCCGGTCACGGTTCACCGCAACCAGCAACCACAGGCAAGCACCCGCTTGTTTCACACGGACTATGTGGAGCAAAGCTCTGGAAAGAAAAGATCCCGTGCAGGAGAGCGGCGGACTGCAGAAACAGATCCTCCGCCCAATGGCAGCGAAACTTCCCCAGAGGGATCAGGTTTTTAGCGTGAAACACCGCCTCCCGCCACGCTGTGAAACCGCAATGCAGGCGGGCGCTCACCAATATGTGAACACAAGGGAGGTGCCAGCGCCGGATGCGTCCAGTCCCCCGCCAAAACAAAAGGGCGGTCGAAAGACCGCCCTTTGCAATTCCATCTGGAAAAATATCAGACCAGCCGGAGGCCTAGCGGTGGAACCCCGCTCCACCACCAACGGCCAGTTTCGGACGCGGTGAGGTTCCGGTGGCGGCCTGGACGGCCGCCTTTTTCTGGAAGAGGCCGCGCTTGCCAGCGACCGGCTTGAACGCATCGGTCAGACCGACGACCGTTTCGGCGGCCCCCAGAACCAGATAACCATCATCGGGCAGGCACTTGGCCAGCCGGCCCAGGATCTCCGATTTGGTGGGCTGATCGAAATAGATCAACACGTTCCGGCAGAAGACGATATCAAATTCGCCAAGATGGGAGAAATTCTCAAGCAGGTTGAGCTTCTTCCACTCCACCATGGCCCGCATGGCAGCATTGATCTGCCACATGTCGCCCTTCTGGTCGAAATATTTCAGCAGCATCTGGATCGGCAGACCCCGCTGGACTTCGAACTGGCTGTAAAGACCGGCTTTTGCCTTTTCCAGAACCTCCTGTGACAGGTCGGTGCCCAGAATGCGCGTGCACCAGCCCGCCATCTTCGCCGCTTCTTCCTTCAGGCAAATGCCCAGAGAATAGGGTTCCTGTCCCGTCGAGGCCGCAGCACACCAGATCTTGAGCTGGCGGCGGGAGGCCCGGGCCTCCAGAAGCGACGGCAGCATGGTGTCCCGGAAATGGTCGAACGGGGTCTTGTCCCGGAAGAAAAACGACTCGTTTGTCGTCATGGCTTCGATGACGTCGGTCTCGAGTGCCTTGTTGGTGCCCCGCTGCAGGGTCTGGATGACCGCGCTTAAGGTTTCCAGCTTCGAGCTACGGGCAATCGGCTGCAGACGGCTTTCCACCAGATATTGCTTGTCGTTCGAAAGCACCAGGCCGGACCGGGTTTTCAGGAAAGTCTTGAGGAATTCGAACTCGCTCGGAGTCATCTTGTATTCCCCTTCAGTACGCGAGAAATCTTCGGCCCAATCTGGTTCAACGGTAGAATGTCACTGCACATGCCGGTTTGAGCAGCAGCTCCCGGCATCCCCCAGACAACGCTGGTAGCTTCATCCTGCGTGATCACGCTGCCACCACCGGACGCAATTGTCTTGACCCCGTAGGCACCGTCATGGCCCATGCCGGTCAGGATAACCCCGAGGCTTGCGGACCCATAGACCTTGGCAACACTGTCAAAGAGCGGGTCGACTGCCGGTTTGCAGAAGTTCACCGGCTCATCATCCGTCAGACGGATTTTGACAGCCCCGCCATCCTTTTCCAGGATCATATGTTTGCCGCCAGGGGCAACATAGATGTTTCCGGGCTTGAGGGTTTCACCGTCTTCGCCTTCCTTTGCCGGGCGCAGGGCAGCCTTGCCCATATGTTCGGCCAGGATGGCGGTAAAGGTCGGCGGCATGTGCTGCGTGATGACCACGGGCACATCATTGATCGCGGTGCCCGCTTCCTTCATGACTTCCTGAAGGGCCTGAGGCCCGCCGGTAGATGAACCGATGGCCAGGATACGCGGCCGGGCAGAGGAATAGGGGCGCGTCTTGAGACCGGCTTCCGTTTTGGCGGCTGGCTGCGCAGCCCCGCGGAAACTTGCGCGCGTGTCGGTTGCCGGACGGCTGGAGACTGGCCTGACCGGCAGGGCCGTCTTGCCCGCACGGGTTTCGGCACGCATGGTCCGTGCCGGACCGCGCATGCGGATGGCCCGGGCGCCAAGCGCCTTTACCTTTTCGATCAGCTCGCGGCGGAAATCGACGGAGGTGGTGACTTCGGAAGTCGACTCAGGCTTTGGCACATAGTCGGCCGCCCCGAGAGACAGGGCCTTCAGACTGATCTCCGCATTGCGTCGGGTCAGTGTGGACGCCATGATGACGACGAGGTCACGTTTTTTGGCCAGCATCAGCGGCAAAGCCGTCATGCCGTCCATTTCAGGCATTTCGATGTCGAGAACGACAACGTCAGGATCACTTTTTTCGATGTCTTCAACGGCCAGTTTGCCGTTGCGCTGGGAGCTGACAACTTTCAGTCCCTTGTCTTCGCCGAGCCAACGGGTCAGCAGACCGCGGATGACGACTGCGTCGTCAACAACCATTACTTTGATGGGGTCATTACCTGGGTTGGTTCCCAAGGAAACGTTTCTTTGTGCAAATGCCATTTAGGACCGCCCAACTGAAGCTAGATGAGACCAACTTCCTGAAACTTGGCTTCGACGATCTCCCGGTCGAAGGGCTTCATGATATATTCGTTTGCGCCGGCACGGATCGCGCGGGCGATATGGGCCACATCATTTTCCGTCGTGCAGAATACGACGACCGGGTTTTCACCGCCCTCTTCAGCCCGCAGGCTGGTCAGGAATTCCAGGCCATCCATCACTGGCATATTCCAATCCAGAAGAATGGCGTCCGGCATGGTTTGCTTACAGGCGTCAAGCGCCTGCTGACCGTCTTCCGCCTCCACAATCTCGAAGTTCATATCTTCGAGAATACGGCGCGCTACCTTACGGATGACACTGGAGTCATCAACTACAAGGCACTGTTTCATCTGGCATTACTCCACTCGTTGGCCTGTTGGCCGTTATGCTGCCGCCATAGGTTCTGTAAACATTGATCCAAGCAAGCGGTCCACATCCAGGATCACCATCAGCTTCCCATCCAGACGGTGCACACCGCCGGAGATTTCCGCCCAGCGGCGATCCAGGTTGGACGGGTTCGGCTCGGCGGAGGCGCTGGTCAGTGTCAGCACTTCCCCTACCGTATCAATGACCAGCCCGTAGCTTTCCTGCTTGTATTCGATGCCGACAGCCATCATCTGCTCGTCTTCCAGCGGCGGCAGATGCAGGCGGCGGCGCATGTTGATCGCGGTGACAATGCGTCCGCGCAGATTGAGCACACCGGCCACTTCCGGGGCCGACATGGGCACCCGGGTCACGCTTTCCGGAACGAACACGTCATGGACCTGGGAGATCGGCAAACCAAAGAGCTGGCCCCCGATCACCACGGTCACATACTGGATCATGTCGCTGGCAGTGGCAGCGTCCTCATTGAGTTTATGTTCCAGCACACTCATGCTGCAGCTCCCAATTCATTGGAGAAGACATCTTTAAGGGCCGCGATCAAGCCGGGACGGTCGAACTTGGCGACATAGTCGTCAAACCCGGCCTGGCGGCCGCGCTCGATCGAGGCCGGGGTCACCAGCGACGACAGCGCAAGGATCGGAACCTGCCGGAAACGCGGGTCACGCCGGAGCGATTCACAGAACTCGAAGCCGTTGATTTCCGGCATTTCGATGTCGCTGACAATCGCATGGAACTTGTCGCCGTTCTCCAGAATCTCGAAGGCCTGCTGCGGTCCGATACAGGTGGTCACATCATACCCGGCCGCCTTGAGAACCGGCGTCAGCATGTTGCGGAAGAAGGCGGAGTCGTCGACGAAGAGAACCTTCTTCGTCAGCGCTTCGATGTCCATCTCCTTGCGCATGAACCAGTCTTCAAAGGCCTGTGGCAGATAGTAGCCAAGATCGATGATTTCGGTTGCACGTTCCTTGATCACCGCAGAGCCGAGAATGCCGAGGCGTTCCGAGCCGACTTCGATGTCCAGGCGGTCTTCGACAATGTCAACGATCTCGTCGACCACGAGGCCCATGGAGCGGCCGGAGTCGGAGAACACGAGCATCGGCTGCGTGCCTTCCGTCTTGTGGCAATCGCCGTCGTTGACATAGACCAGCGGCATGAGCGCGCCGCGGTACTGAACCAGATCCCGGCCATTCGAGCGTTCGATCTTGGAGACCTCGAATTCTTCCAGGCGGGTGACCAGGGACAGCGGCACAGCCTTCGGCTCCGGCGCCCCGGCCCGGAAGAGCAGCATCGAGATTGCGTTCTGGCCGGTCATGGCCTTGCGATGCAGATCTTCATTGTCTTCTTCCTGGCTCTCGGCCACCGCGCTGGACGCATGGCTTGCCATGGCGCCTGCAATGCCGTTCGGGTCGATGATCATGATCACCGAGCCATCGCCGAGAATGGTATTGCCGGAGAACATGTCGAGATTGCGCAGCATGGTCGACATCGGCTTGACGACGATTTCCTCCGTGTGGAAGACCCCGTCAACCACAACACCGAAGGTCTGACTGCCGACCTGCATAACAACGATGAAGCCGTTGTCGGAGCTGATCGCCTGCTCGACATCTTCACCTTCATAGATACCCAGAAGCTGGGACAGATGCACCAGCGGCAGCAACTTGTTGCGCAAGCGCAGCACCGGGGTGTCCTTGATGCGCTCGATGCGGTGCTCCGAATTCGCCTGAACCCGCACAAGTTCCACGACCGAAAGCTGCGGAATGGCGAACCGGTCACCGCCCGCTTCCACAATCAAGGTGGAGACAATGGCCAGGGTGAGCGGGATCTTGATGATGAAGCTGGAGCCCTTGCCCGTGGTCGAGCGCAGGTCAACCGTGCCGCCGATCAGCTCGATGTTGTTGCGCACAACATCCATACCGACACCGCGTCCGGAAACGCTGGTAATGGCGGCAGCGGTGGAGAAGCCCGCATGGAAGATGAATTTATGGATCTGGGAATCCGTCATCTTCTCGACTTCGGCTTCCGTTGCAAGACCGCGTTCAACGACCTTCGACTTCACCTTGTCGACATCGATGCCCTTACCGTCGTCCCGGACTTCGATGATGATGTGGCCGCCTTCATGATAGGCTGCAAGGGTGATCGTGCCTTTTTCAGGCTTCCCAGCCGCCCGGCGGTCTTCCGGCAGCTCCAGACCATGGTCGGCGGAGTTGCGGACCATGTGGGTCAGCGGGTCCTTGATCATTTCAAGGACCTGGCGGTCCAGTTCCGTATCGGCGCCGATCATTTCCAGTTCGATCGGCTTTTCCAGTTCCTGGCTCAGATCGCGCACGATCCGCGGCAGTTTCTGCCACGCATTCCCGATCGGCTGCATCCGGGTCGCCATGACCCCTTCCTGCAGCTCAGCCGTCACGTTGGACAGGCGCTGCAGCGGTACCTTGAATTCGCTGTCTTCATGACGGCGGACAATTTCAAGAAGCTGGTTCCGGGTCAGCACGAGCTCGGAAACCATCGTCATCAGATGTTCGAGCGTGTCGACTGCAACACGGATGCTCTGGTTGGAAACACCGCCTCCGGCAGCTTTCTTCTCAGCGCCACCCTCCGCCTTTTTGGCGGCGGCCGGTTTTGCAGGTTCGGGTTTGGCTTCCGCCTTGGCAGCAGGTGCAGGCGCAGGGGCCGGAGCAGGCTCCTCGACCTCATCCGCAGCCTCTTCGGCTTCTGCGGTTTCCGGCTCGGCGACCTCAACCTCTATTTCCGTCTCACGGAACGCCCGCTCAAGTTCATCCAGGGAGACTTCCCCGGGGCGCAGCGGCCGTTCAAGCGCCTGATCAGCAGCGTTTTCCTCAGCAGCCTCTTCGGCCGGGGCCTCAGCTTCGGCTTCCGCCGGCGCGCTTTCCGCCGGAGCGTCGGCTTCTCCTGCCATTGCCTTGTCGGCCTTGGCGGACATCTCTTCCAGATTGCCGATCAGCTCGCTGTCGTCGCCTTCCGGCTCCTCACCTTCGGCAGCTTCCAGCTCACCGAGGATGTCCTTGATCTGGTCGATGGAGACCAGAATGAGCGAAACCGCCTCCTGGGTAACCGGAGCGCCGTCACGGAATTTGCCCATAAGGGTTTCGGCCGCGTGCGCAATCCCTTCCAGCCGGGGCAGACCCAGGAAGCCGCAGGTACCCTTGATGGTGTGTACCAAACGGAAAATGTTATCAAGAATAGTAGCGTTGTTCGGTTCCTGCTCGAACTTTACGAGCTCAACGTCAACAACATCGAGACTCTCATTGGTCTCGGTAATGAATTCCCTGAGGAGGTCGTCCATGGCCTGCTCTCACCCGACTTGTTACTGGTTCCGCATCCCGAAAGGGACGTCTGGACCGAAAGTCCATGAGAGTAGGTTGACCTCAAAGAGTTAAGATACGCTGAAACGTTTGCCGACTTTTGTTCCGGTCGACTAGTTCTTGGGCAGGGCCGTAATTTTTACGCAGTCTTCTTGCTTATCTATCGTTAATACCATGCCTGACTCACGGGCGAGAAGCAGTGTATAGATCGGCTGAACCGAGTGAGCATCCACCCGTTCAGGCTCCTGTCCGTCAAGGGTTTCCTTCATTCCGAGCGGAATACGCGGGTTAAGCCCGCTCGCCTGGAGGGTAAAGGACGGCGATTGCGGATCGCCCTCCATCTCGACCTTGATTTCGCCCCCCCGCGGTACGCACTGATTGGCGATAAGAATGAGATTTAAGAGAAGTTTGACATAATTTTTCGGCATTAAGTGCCGGGTTACTTGCCAAACTAGGTCGGATTTTTCGTTTTCCATAAACCCTGTGGCAACTACCTGCGCGTCACCGAGGTCAATCTCCGCACCGGCCGACCCCGCAGCCCCAAAGGCAAGACGGGCGAATTGCAGCTTTGCCGAGGCCTGGCGCGCGCTTTTGCGGATCAGGTCCATCGCAAAGTCGCGCATATCCTCCGAGCCCTCCTCATCGAGAACCTCAAGACCATTGGTAATGGCCCCGACCGGACTGATGATGTCATGGCAGACACGGCTGGCGACCAGAGCGGCGAGATCAAGTGAAGACAGCTCTTGAAGTGCGGACATGGCGTTGCGAGGCTCTTTTGCAGGGTCTAAGCAGAAAAACTGATTCGAGATCGTCTGACCAAGGGTTACACATCCACAAAGCGCCTGCCAAGGCAGCCCCGGACGGCAATTCGGGTCTTCCAGATGAAAGTTGCGGATTTCGCGAATTTCCGGCGATTTTCTGCCGTAGGGGAAGTTAAATTTCACTCCTCTGGAGTGCATCCTACCCTTGCAGCGTTGTCTTGCGCCTCTTTAAGAAGCTGGGTTCCGTTCACGATAAACAGGAACCGGTTCACGATTGAATAGAAGAACACCAGCCGCCCTTCGACCACCGCATAGATGAACGGGCTACCCGCAGCCGCATAGCCTTCTGACAATGCGTAGCCGCCGCACCCGGCAAAAAGCGGCGCATAGGTTTCCGGATTGCGCTTGAACGCCGCCATATTGCCCTGATTGACAAAGAGCCATTCGGCCCCGCCCCATTGCAGCTCAAAGCGCCGGTCTCCCTTGCGCGGCTTGCCGTCGACAAAATAGCTGACCGGATCGTGCCCGCCGATGGCATAGCCGGTGATGGAATCAGGAACAAAAAGCTGGGGACGTGCTGCCACAGTCCCTGCAAATCCCGCCAAAAGGACGGCCATTGCCAGGCAAAGACACATCCATGTCTTTTTTTCAGGCCAGCTTTTCATCGATTCGGCTTATGTAGGTGCAAAGTCATGGGCGAATCAGCATGATTCTGATTCAGTCTAGGCCACAGGGTCTCAAATGAGAACGCACGGCCTGGGGATATTGCGTGACCCGGCAAGGCTTCCGGCCGACAAAAGGAGTGTTTTTAAAATGGAACAAGGGTCCTGGCGCCTGGCGCCCTGGCTACACGCCGCCTTTTTCTGTCTGATCTTGATGGCCGCGCCCGCGCCGTCTCTTGCCCAAACCTCCGGATCTGAGCCGATCCCGTCCAACCAGACCTATGACGAGGACGAGATCCTGAAAACCGGCCATGAGTTTTTCGGCGCCGTCTCCGGCGGGCTGGCCTCGGTTTTCGAAAAGGCCTTTGCCCGGTTCGGTGAGCCCAACGGCTATATTCTCGGGGAAGAAGGCTCCGGCGCCTTTGTGGCAGGCGCCCGCTACGGCGAAGGCCATCTTTACACCCGCAACGCAGGCAACCACAAAATCTTCTGGCAAGGCCCTTCGGTTGGCTGGGATTTCGGCGCGGACGGCGCACGGGTGATGATGCTGGTCTATGGCCTGCCCAATGTGGATGCGATTTACGACCGGTTTACCGGTGTCAACGGTTCTGCCTATCTGGTGGGCGGTGCCGGCATGACGGTTCTTCTCAAGGATGAGGTCGTTCTTGTTCCCGTAAGGGCAGGAGTCGGGGCCCGCCTCGGTGTGAATATGGGCTATCTGAAAATCACACCGAAGCCGACATGGAACCCGTTCTGAGTTAAAAGATTAACGGTCTGCCGGTCTAATGTGCGGGAAGACTGTAGTTTCTAGCAGCCTTGGCGGCAGCACGGCTGTGGTCTAAAGGTAATAGAAGGGGCTTGGGAAAGCGACCGGGAGCCTGATGTGATCGAAGCGGCAATGTATGTGGCACTGGGATTTTGCACGGCCAGTCTGATCGGCCTTTCAATCCTGCCCGCCTTTTACCGCCGGGCGGCCCGCCTGACGGAGGAGGCTCTGCGCGCAGTCAATCCGACCAGCTATGCCGAAGTCCGAGCTGCCCAGGATCAGCAGCGCGCGCGCCACGCGGTCGACCTGCGCCGGGTGGAGCAGCAGCTGGAGGAAGAGCGGGCCAAGGCCGCGAAACACCATCTGGAAACCTCCCGTCTGCGCACCGAAATTGCAGCGCATACCAAGGCCCATGAAGCCGAGACCGCGGACCTGAAACAGCAGTTGGACCTTTTGAAGGGGGACGAAAAGGCGGTCGATCTTCTGACCGCCGAAATAAAGACCCTCAAGGACAAGCTTGCGGACTCGGAAAAAGCCCTCGCCGACAGCTGGAAGGCGGAACCGGAGAAGACAGACGCCCCGCAGCCGGACAAGCCCCGCGACAGCGGCCACGACTGGATGCCGGCCGTCGACACGATGGCGCTTGCCACCATTACCGGTCTGGAGGCAGAGGTTGCCACCTTGAAGGCAAAACTGGCGAAACTGGAGCCGACGGTCACCTCCGAAATCGAAGCGTCTCTGGCAGCCGACTCCAAGAGCCGGCTGGCGGAGCTTGAAACCCAGCTGATCGATACGGAAGCAAAATATGTCGCTGCGCAGGCGGAAGTCACCCGCCTGTCACTGCTGGTGGAGTCCGGCACAAGCGGAGAGACTGATGCCCGCAACGGTTTGACGGCCCAGATCGAGGACCTGACCCGGAAGAACATCCAGCAGCAGGCGGACCTGACCAGCAAGGAACGGGTGCTGGAGCGGATGAAAGGCCAGGTGGAAAAACTTCAGAACGACCTGACCGACAGCCCCGCCCTGAAAGATCTGCGGCGGGATTTCAAAGCTCTGGCCGCCCGGATTGCCGTGGCCGGGGACGCGCCGGTCACCATTGCCAAATCGACTGCCCCGGCAAGCGCTACAAGGGCGGAAGCCGCTGCGGACATTCCTGCCGCCAAACCTGCGGCTGCGGACAGCACCTCCAAGGCCGCGAAAGATCAGGAGCGTGCTCCCTCCTCTTCGCCCACCCTGTCGCCTTTTGAGGTGGCCGTGAAATCGAAACGCGCCGAAAGCCCGGCCCATGCGGCTTCCGGCGCAGGCGCGGCCATTGGTACAGCCTCATCCGCTCCGTCTGCGGACAGCCTGAACTCCGCCGAGATCGCCTCGGCCGCCGAGGCTCTGGTCAGCCGGATTGTGGCCTCGAACCGCCGAAAGGACGGCGCTGCGAAAGCCGACACGTCCAAGAGTGACAAGGCGGGGGGGCCTGTGGCCAAGGCCAAGAGCACAACCCGGGCAGGCAAAGGGGCGAAAAGCAAATCCATAAAACAAAAAAAGATGGATGTGGCTTGATCTTAACGCATGGGACCGGTCATTTAGAGGGTAACCTCAAAAGAGCCTGAAGAGCCTGCTGTCCATGCTGATTGAACGCCACAACGCCATTTTGGAACTTGCCCGGCAGGTGGGCCGTGTCAGCGTCGAGGATCTTGCCAAACGCTTTGAAGTCAGCCCCCAGACAATCCGCAAGGACCTGAACGAGCTGTGTGAACGGCGCCTGCTGGCCCGCACCCATGGCGGTGCCTTGCTCTCCTCAGGGATCGAGAATGTCGGTTATGAAGCCCGCCGGATCATTTCAAGCAAAGAGAAGGCCGATATAGGCGAAAGCGTCGCTGCACTCATTCCGGACAACACCTCCATCTTCATCAATATCGGCACCACCACGGAGGCCGTTGCCCAGGCGCTGCTCCAGCACCGGGGCCTGATGGTGATCACCAACAACATCAATGTCGCCAGCTTAATGCGCGGCTATTCCCAGATTGAAGTGGTGATTGCCGGCGGTGTACTGCGCCATGCCGATGGCGGTATTGTCGGCGAGGCGGCTGTCGATTTCATGCGCCAGTTCAAGGTGGATTTTGCCGTGATCGGCGCCTCCGCCATCGACCCGGACGGATCCCTGCTCGATTATGACTACCGGGAAGTCAAGGTGACCAAGACAATCATGGACAATGCCCGCCATGTCATTCTGGCCGCCGACAGCACGAAATTCGAACGCACCGCACCGGTGCGGGTCGGCCACCTGTCTCAGGTCACCACCTTTGTCACCGACCATTGCCCGGATCCCGGCTTTAAGCAGATCGCCGCCGATGCCGAGGTCAGGCTGATCGAAACCGGACCGGAGCCCTTGCCGGAAGACGGCTGACAACACGGCGGCCCCGAGCTGGGGAAGAGCTGTGGAGATCCTGTGACAAATTTTTGGAAAAGAATGGCACGCCCAACGGGACTCGAACCCGTGTTTCCGCCGTGAAAGGGCGGCGTCCTAGACCGCTAGACGATGGGCGCGCATGACTTGAAGCCATGTCGGTTTCAAGCCGAGGACCGAGCGTATAAGGTGGCTTGCGGATGGACGCAAGCCCCCTTTTCATTTTTTTGTCACATGGCTGTTCATAACCCGGCTCAGGACAGGTGCAACCCTGCCCTCGCCCCTTTTGTCTGCGGTTTGGCGGGCCGCATTTTGCGGTTTCAAACCGGCTTTCCTTTGCGGTGGCCTCTTTGATATCAGGCTGCGCAAGGCGAGTCCGGTGAAACGCAAAATGCGCTAGCGGGCGACAAAATCCGTCCGCCCGATCCGCTTGCCGGAGGCTGGATCAAAGCGCAGCAGGGCTGTCTTGCTGCCTTCCTTGACCAGAACCAGCATCACCCCGTCGGCAAAGCTGACCTGCTGCACCTCAGCCTCGGGGCCCACGGCCACGCTGGACGCAAAGGCGTCCCCGGAGATTTCACCTTCATTGGAGTTGATCTTGTACACAATTGCTGCAAAGACAGCGATCAAACCGGCAAACATGATCAGGGAAGACCCGAACAGAAGGCGCTTCAGCCGCGCCTGCATCCGTTCCGCCGCCGGATCCAGCGGCACCTCCTTCTGGTCTTCATCCCGAAAGTCAGGTTGTGACATGACAAACAATTCCCCCGAAAATCCGGCCGGAGACGGCTCGGACTTCAAATTAACGGTCGATGCAGCCGATGCCGGAAAACGGCTGGATGCAGTGTTGGCAGCGCATTTGGAAACGCTTAGCCGCAATAGGATCCAGTCCCTTGTCAGATCGGGAGATGTCACCGTCGGCGGCGCGAAAATAGTGGAACCGAAATTCCGGGTCAATGAAGGCGACGCCCTGGCCCTCACCCTGCCTGACGCGGAAGATCCCGAGCCAAAGGGCGAGGCTATTGCGATCAGCGTCGTCTATGAGGATGATCACTTGATTGTCGTCGACAAACCCGCCGGTTTGGTGGTGCATCCGGGGGCGGGCAACTGGACCGGCACCCTTGTCAATGCCCTGATCCATCACTGCGGCGACAGCCTGTCCGGGATCGGCGGCGTCAAACGGCCGGGCATTGTCCACCGGATTGACAAAGACACTTCCGGCCTTCTGGTGGTTGCCAAGACGGATCAGGCGCATCAGGGCCTGGCCGCCCAGTTTGCCGATCACGGCCGCACCGGCCCGCTGGAGCGCGCCTATTCCGCCCTTGTTTGGGGCGCTCCTCCAAGCCTGAAAGGCACCATTGACGCCAATCTCGCCCGGTCCCAGGCCAACCGCCAGAAAATGGCGGTGGTGAAAACCAGTGGCCGCCATGCGGTCACCCACTGGCAGGTGAAGGACCGGTTCGGGCCCGCAGACGCACCGGCCCTTGCCGCCTTGATGGAATGCCGGCTGGAAACGGGCCGGACCCATCAGATCCGCGTGCACATGACCCATATCGGCCATCCGCTGATCGGCGATGAAGACTATGGCTCCGGTTTCAAGACCAAGATCAACCGTCTGGAAGAGCCCCTCAAATCAGCCGTAATCGGCTTCAAACGGCAGGCTCTTCATGCAGGATTACTGGCATTCGAGCATCCGGCCAGCGGGGAAACCTTGCGTTTTGAAAGTCCTTACCCGTCTGATTTCGCAAATCTTTTGTCGATATTACAAAAATTTTAGGATCTAAATCCGCTCTTCTGCCATGCAATCGGCAATTTCGAACCTATATTGAGCTTGCGTGTGTGCCATTATGGACACGACAAAGCGTTTTCCGGTCTTCTGACATGGCTTGCTTGCGTATGGAGTGCGGGGCAGCAGGGAAGACAAAGGGGCGCGAACTTTGCGAAAGGGGGCGCATTCAATGGCCCAGAACGTACCTACTCTCACCGCCGGGGAAGGTGGCCTGAGCCGCTACCTGGATGAGATTCGTAAATTTCCGATGCTGCAGCCGCAGGAAGAATACATGCTCGCCAAGCGGTACAAGGAGCATGAAGATCCGCAGGCTGCCGAGCGTCTTGTGAATTCCCACCTGCGTCTTGTTGCGAAAATCGCCATGGGGTATCGCGGCTACGGTCTGCCGATCGGGGAAGTTGTGTCTGAAGGCAATGTCGGCCTCATGCAGGCGGTCAAACGGTTCGAGCCGGACAAGGGCTTCCGGCTGGCGACCTATGCAATGTGGTGGATCAAGGCGGCCATCCAGGAGTACATCCTGCGGTCCTGGTCGCTTGTCAAAATGGGCACCACGGCCAACCAGAAACGCCTCTTCTTCAACCTGCGGCGCCTGAAAGGCAAGATCCAGGCCCTGGACGAGGGCGATCTGAAGCCGCATCAGGTGAAAGAGATCGCGACCCGCCTGGGCGTTTCCGAAGACGAAGTGATTTCCATGAACCGGCGCCTGGGCGGCGATGCCAGCCTGAACGCACCTGTGCGGGCGGAAGCCGATGCCGGAGAATGGCAGGACTGGCTCGTGGATGAAAGCGACAGCCAGGAGACCCTTCTGGCCAATCAGGAAGAGCTGGACATGCGCCGCAAGCTCCTAAGCGATGCCATGGACGTGCTCAATGAGCGCGAGCGCCGCATCTTTGAGGCCCGCCGCCTGTCGGAAGATCCGATGACCCTGGAGGATCTCTCCGGTGAGTTCGGCGTCAGCCGGGAGCGTGTGCGCCAGATTGAGGTGCGGGCCTTTGAAAAGGTGCAAAAGGCGGTCCGCAGCACAGCCCGGGCCCGCGAACACCAGCAGCCCGCCGCATAACGGCATATACTGCCTGCATCATGGACGGACACAAAAACGCCGGAGACTTGCTCCGGCGTTTTGCTTTTCTTATCGTCTGATCGCAAAGAGGGGCTCGCTCCTTGAGATGTCCTTTTAGAGGGCATCAGATCAGCGAAGTTCCTTGGCATAGCTCTCCACCGGAACAACCTTGCTAATCAAACCGGCCTCGGCCATGAACTCCGCAAAGCGCATGTAGCGGCCTTCATCCAGCACGCCCGGCCGCTTGGCAAAGCGCGGCAGCGTGTCGGCCCAGGCCCGCTTGTTCAACTCATCGTTCAAATGCGGATAGGCCTCGATGAAGGCATCCCAAGCCTCATCCGGATGGTTTGTCAGATAGATGGTCGCAGCTTCCACCGCAGCCAGAAACTTGACATAACGCGGATCATCCACCGTATCCTTTCCGACCACATAGACCAGCTCATCAAAAATCGGCACGCCATTTTCTTCCGGGAAGAAGGCCCGCCCCTCCTTGCCCTCGATCTCGATCTGGGTCAGCTCGAAATTGCGGTAAGCCCCGATGACCGCGTCCACCTGACCTGCCATCAGCGCCGGAGACAGGGAGAAATTCACATTGATCAACTCCACATCATCGATGGTCAGTTCAACCGATTTGAGCATCTGCCCCAGCATGGCATCTTCAAAGCCGGACACGGAAAAGCCGATGGTCTTGCCCTTCAGGTCCTTCAAGGTCTTGATGGGCCCATCCTTGAGCACGATCAGCGAGTTAAGCGGCGTTTCCACAAGGGTTCCGATCCAGGACACCGGCAGGCCTTCCTCGATCAGCGCATGCAGGGTCGGCTGATAGGAAATGGCAATGTCGCCCTGCCCGGCCGCAACCAGCTTGGGCGGCATGGACGGGTCGGCCGGCTCGATCAGCTCCACCTCCAGCCCTTCCGCCGCGAAGAACCCCTTGGTCTTCGCAGTGATGACAGGAGCATGATCGGGGTTCGTGAACCAGTCCAGAAGCACGGTAAGCTTCTCAGCCGCCTGAACCGGACCGCTGGCCAGAAGTGCGGTGGCAAGAGACAGGGACAACAGGATTTTTTTCATGAAACTCCTCCGGAATGTGGCAGTCAGTCTTCGGCCTGCCAGGGAACAAGACGTTGGGTGAGGTGGTCGACTGCAGCGCGCATCGCCAGAACCATCAAGGCCAGCAAAATGACTGCAGCAAAAAGAAGATCTGCTTTTCCGCGGGCATTGGCCTGCAGCATGATGAAGGCAAGCCCGCCTTTGGCCCCCGCCCATTCACCAACCACCGCCCCTATGGGCGCAAAGACGGCGGCCACCCGCATCCCTGAGGCAAGCGCCGGAAGGGCCGCAGGCAGCCGGAACACCACAAGTTCCTGAACCCGGTTGACCCGGTAAAGGCGCGCAAGATCGGCAAGGCCGGGATCGAGCCGGCGCAACCCGTCATAGACCGTGGAGGTCACCGCGAAAAAGATGATCAGGATGGCCATGACGATCTTGGAGGTCATACCGAAGCCGAGCCAGAGAACAAGCACAGGGGCAATGGCAAAGACCGGCAAGGCCTGGGTCACCAGAACGGCCGGCATGACCAGGCGTCCGGCGAGCGGAAACAGCCAGACCAAGACGGCAAGCGCCGTTCCGCACAGCACCCCAAGAACAAACCCCAGCAGGGTCTCTGACGCGGTGATGCCCGCATGGTAGAATAAAAACCCTGCATTGGCGGGAAAGGCACGCAGAACATCGACCGGGCCGGGCAGCAGGAATGCAGGCGGCTGAAACACCGCCACAAGTAAGGCCCAGACCCCGAAGACCGCAAGGACAGAAACGGCAATGCGCCTCAGCACCAACAGCACGTCTCTCATGCGGCCTCTCCGGGCGCACGGCAGCTGTTTGGATCTTTCTTTCCAGCAGCCGGTCTTCGCTGGTGCGATGACGGCTGCCCTGGCAGACACGAACGCATAGGATCTCCCGTCCTCACCCCGGCCTCGCACACCCATTCAAAGGCATGCAAAAGAGACCGGCGCTCACGGCTGGCGCCCCCGCAGCTTCCAGAATCCGGTTACAGCAGGAAAATGACCAGCCAGTATGACACTGGAGATCCGGGATATAGGCTAAGGATTCCGTCCCTTCGCCGGTATGACCCGGATCAGGTTCTAAGGGTTCAGCTTAACGCCATCTCAGCTCCGGAAACCGGAACACCCCTCGGACCGAGGCGCGAACATGCCCCGCCTTGAGACAAAACGCAAGACCGGTCCGGAAACCTTTTCTCCGGCAAACCTTAAAGACACTGCCATTTCAGAGAGAAAACGGCTGAAGCAACCGCATTTCATGCGCTTTGACTTTCGCTTCCAGACATCAGAGATATCACAGCAAAGCGGTTTGAAACCGGATGACAGAGCGCTCTTTCAAGCCTTAGCCCGCTTGCCAGGAGGCAACCGCCTTGTTGACGACGTCATTGCCCGTTTCGCCCTTTTCGAGGGTCAGGATGCCGCGCTTGCCGTTTTCATACAGCATCGGAATATCGATCCAGCCACGCCCGCTCAAGAGTCCCATATTGCGCTCTTCCTTGTCGATGTCATTCGACAGGGCAATCCAGAAGATGCCGGGAGAGACTTTCACAGACGCGCCGATCAGGGCATCGCCCCGGGCTTCTTCCGTCGGCTTCATGACAAGACCTGGCACATTGACCACGTCCCCGGCCGCAAATCCGTCCGGAAAGTCATATTCGATTTCCACCAGATGGCTTGCAGGCAGTGACGTGTCGTCATTCGGCTTGATACGGATATCAACTTTCACCCCACGCTCGGGGATGTCGACTTGCGCGGTCAGAACAGACAGCTGGTTGCCGTTGAGATCCGTTTCTTGCCTCAGACCCCAGACAACCGCCCCTTGAGACGCCGTACCTGCTCCGGACGTATCTTCCCCTTCTTCATAGAGGATGGACCGCTGGGCCCCACTGGGTGCTGGCGCGCTTGCAGAGGCGCTTGCTCCCGGCTGGGTGATACTTGCCAGACCGCCCTGTGTCCCGCCAACAGACGGCTGGGCTGGTTCCACAAGCGGAATTGCAGAGGTTGAGCCGGTGCTGGCCGCTCCCGGCGAGGAGGGCGTGGAGGCAACCGGTGCGGACGGCTGCGGCGTGATCGTCGTTGTGGTAACCGTGCGGGCATCAGGCGCAACAACCTCGCCGCCGCTGTCATCCAGAAGCCTGTCGGTGTTCTTGGCACTTGCGCCCGTATCTGCCGGGTCCTCGGCCACCGAGGCCTGGGACGGCGCGGGCTCTGGCTGAAAAGTGGCAGGCTGCGTGTCCTCTGCCGGTGTCTCCTGACGGCTGACCGCCGCCTGGTCCTCCGACGGCAGGAAGAAATAAGCGGCGGCGCCCAGAACGATCAGAACCAGAACCCCAGCGAGCGCGACCGGAACCATGCGTCCGGCCCCTGACCCGCGCAACGCATCCGACGCGCTGGGCCGCTCCCGTTTGGACCGATCCTGAGGCACCGGCACCGGAACCGGCTCATGCCGGTCGGCAAAGAGCGAGGGCATCTCCTCGTCTGTACCATCTTCTTCGGCGTCATATCCTTCATCGCCAGCGCGGATCGAGCCCCGGAAAGCCGGTTCCTTACGGGCATCGATCACAACTCCAGAACGTTTTTCCGGGGCCGGGTCGACGGCCTCCTTGACGTTCTGAACCGCTTTGTTGGCCGCTGCGCCCAGTTGCTCGGCCTCAGACAAAGTGTCTTTCAAGGGCGAGGGAATATCCGTGTCCGCGTCTGCAGCTTTACCGTCAGAGGCCTCTGCAAATGAGGAGGCCCGAGACGGCTCCCTCTCAGGACCGTCAAGCGCGGGCAGTCCATCCTTTGGACCGGTCTCCGGCATCACAGGTGCAGCCGGTGGCGTCACGGGGGACGACACCGGCGCGGACACAGGCGGAGCTTCGGCCGCTTTGACCTCACTGCCGGGGACGTCCGGCGCCGGATCTTCGGGCCGCACATCCTCGGGCGCTTCAACCTCGGGTGCTGCGACAGAAAAGTCTGGCGCCGGGGATGTAGAAGGCGCAGCAGGTTCAGGGACTTTGGCCACCTCAGGGGGGACCTCAGCGTCTTGCGGTTCCGGCGCCGGCGGCGCGGCCGCAGAAGAAGAGGACGGCGGCGTTGGCGCGGATGTGGAGGTGCCGGGCGACGGGCTCAGCCCTAGGCTTTCCCGGGCAGCTTCCGCTTCCACTTTCCGGATCGCCTCTTCAAGGCGCAGCTGCTCGGCCGTGATTTCGGACGGGGAAAGCGGCGGCTCATAGGCTTTCAGCTGATTGACAATGGCGTTGCGTGCCCGGCTGTAAACGCTTCTGCGGGCAGCTCCGTTGCTTTCCGGCAAGGACGCGATTGTTTTCTTCAAAATCGAATAGTAATCAGCCATCTTCCTGCCTACAGGCCACGCGCGCGTTCAATTTCTGCCAGCCCGGGATATGGTTTCCCCAGAGGCTTATAGCAAGTTTTCGATGACCGGTGCCAACTCTTCCCGTATTCGCCCACACATCGTCCCTTACACAGCACATCCGTGGAACGGTTTGAAGGTCGCCTCTTGACGGCCTTCTGCCATTCCAAAGCGACGCAGAGTGATTCGCCCAGCGCCACTTTTTTTTTCAATATTGGGCCTTTTCAGCCAAAGATCTCAATCCTGGAAGGGATTCTGCACAAGAATTGTGTCATCACGCTCCGGGCTCGTCGATAGAAGCGCAACCGGTGCTCCGATCAATTCTTCGACGTGACGGACATATTTGATAGCCTGAGCCGGCAATTCTGCCCAGCTGCGGGCCCCTTCCGTGGATTCCTTCCAGCCCGGCAGGCTTTCATAGATCGGAACAACCCGCTCCTGCGCCCCTTGCGACGCCGGCAGATAGTCGATCCGCTCCCCGTCCAGCTCATACCCGATGCAGATCTTGATTTCGTCCATCCCGTCCAGAACATCGAGCTTGGTCAGGGCAATACCGTTGATGCCGGAGGTGCAGACGGTCTGGCGCACGAGCACCGCGTCGAACCAGCCACAGCGGCGGCGGCGGCCGGTCACGGTTCCAAATTCATGGCCGCGCATGCCCAGGAACTCCCCAACCTCGTTCTGCTGTTCCGTCGGAAACGGTCCTTCCCCGACCCGTGTCGTGTAAGCCTTGGTGATGCCAAGCACATAGTCGACCGAGCCCGGCCCGAGGCCACAGCCGGTTGCCGCCTGACCTGCAACCGTGTTGGAGGACGTTACAAACGGATAGGTGCCGTGGTCGATATCCAGCAGCGCCCCCTGGGCGCCTTCAAACAGAATACGCTTGCCCTGGCGGCGCAGGTCGTCCAGCAAATACCAGACCTTGTCCATATAGGGCAGAACCTTGTCGGCAACGCTGGCCAGTTCGTCATAGATGGCCTGCGCGGAGATCTCATCCTGCCCCAGACCGCGCCGCAAGGCATTGTGGTGGGTCAGAAGCCGGTCGATTTTCGCAGGCAGGGTCGTCAGGTTCTTAAGATCCATCAGCCGGATCGCCCGGCGGCCAACCTTATCTTCATAGGCCGGGCCGATGCCGCGTTTTGTGGTCCCGATGCGGGTGCCGGTGTTGGAATTCTCGCGCAGCGCGTCCAGCTCCCGGTGGAGCGACAGGATCAGCGTGGCATTTTCGGCAACACGCAGGGTTTCCGGCGTGACAACCACCCCCTGCTGACCGAGACGTTCCACTTCTTCAGCCAGGGCGTGCGGGTCGAGCACGACCCCGTTGCCGATGACGGACAGCTTGCCTTCGCGGGCAACGCCGGAGGGCAGCAGGGAGAGCTTGTAGCTGATACCGTCAATGACGAGCGTGTGTCCGGCATTGTGTCCGCCCTGGAACCTGACAATGACATCGGCTTGTTCCGACAGCCAGTCGACAATCTTGCCTTTGCCCTCGTCCCCCCATTGCGAACCGACAACCACCACATTCGCCATCTAGTCTTTGCTCTCCTGAAAGCAGCTTGGGCCTCTCCGGGCCTGCCGGAACGCCAACACGACAAGCCCCGGCAAGGCGGCCGGGGCAAACGGCGCGGACTATAGACAGGTTTCCCCCCGCAGGCGAGTCTCCAGAGACAAAATATCCGGGCTGCCCGGCCAGACAGGCGCAACACCGCTTCCCGCCCTCGTCAAAACACCCCGGCAAGGTAACCTTACCTTGCGATGCCAAAGACTTATTTCGGCGGATCAGACGGTTCCCCGCCCCTTTCACCTCCGGCCATCCTGTTGATCATCGGGGAGGTGCGCAGCAGCCAGACAAACCGCCGCCTCTGGCTGGCCGGCACAGCGTCCCGGCGGAACATCCGCATGATGATAAAGAGAACCAGCATCAGATGCAGCGTGGCCGTGTAGACAAAAAACGTGGCCGGCCCAAACATCCCCATCAAGAGAGAGGCGGCAAACGGGCCGATCATCGCCCCGCAGCCAAAGGCCAGCATGAGACCGGCCGCCATGTCGACAAACTGTCCCTCCAGGGCATGATCATTGCCATGGGCCACCGACAGGGAATAGAGCGGCAGCGCGAACCCGCCAAACAGAAACACGCCGATGAAAAGCTCAAGCTCCGTTTCGGAACGGGCAATATAGAGACAGGCCAGTGCGGCCCCAATGGTGAAGACGATCAGCACCAGGCGTCGGTCAATCCGGTCGGACACCCACCCCGCCGGATACTGGAACACCGCGCCCGCAAACACCCACAGTGCGATGAAGGCCGCCACAGTCTCCAACCCCAGCCCGATGCTTTCCGCATAGACCGGCCCGACCATCCGGAACGCCCCATTGGTCAGGCCAATGGTGAAGATCCCGACCATGGCCACCGGAGACACCTGCCACAGATTGAGCGGATTGACGATGCGGGCGGGCGGTGCCGGTGGATTGCCCTCGCGCGCCAGGGCAATCGGCACGATGGCAAAACAGAACAGCACCGCCAGCACCATGAGAATTTCAGACCCCGCAGCCCCGAAAACGGGCAGGATGAACTGCCCTCCCATCACCGCGCCCAGATCCACGATGCGGTAGACCGACAGGATGCGGCCCCGCGAAGCGTTGGTAGCAATGGAGTTCATCCAGCTTTCCAGCACCATGGCCGTGCCGCAAAACGCCGCACCGCTGACAAACCGGGCCAGCATCCAGGGCCAGCCCGCTGGAGCAAAGGCAATTGACAGCACCGCAATTGCGCTGATGGAGGCAAGCGCCGCAAAGACCCGGATATGCCCGGCCCGCGCGATCAGGAACGGTGCAAGCAGAACCCCGCAAATCATGCCGGCAAAATAGAGCGAGCCCAGCAGGCCGATACTCGCATCGGGCAGCGCCTCGGCACGGGCGCGCACCGCAATCATGGTCATGGACAGCCCATTGGCGCCAAGCAGGCAGGCCGCAGCAATCAGGAGCGGCGCAAGGCGTCCGGCAAGAGACACGCTTTGAGCTGGCGGGGCAATCTGTGGCATGGGCACCTGGGTCCTGGGGTCGCGGCGTAGGGACACTTTTTCTGAACGGACAGAGGTTCAGCACAACGCCTTTGACGAGATCAGCGGCACTTTGCCGAAGTGGCCCGCCAAGGCAAGTCCGGAAAGACAACTATCTCACCAAAGGATCGGTTTTCGGGTGTTTCGGCGGCGCGGGGCCTGTTACATCGACTTCAACCATAAGACTCTATTGGCTGCGGTTGGTATTCCACCAGACAGCACCGCTGACGAAACCCAACCCGATACCGGAACACTCATGTCCCTTCGCAACTGGATCCTTCTCCTTTGTCTTGGCGCGATCTGGGGCGGATCGTTCCTCTTCGCCAAGGTGGCGGTGGCCGAAATCCCGCCGTTCGTGCTGGTGTTTTTGCGGGTCTCCAGCGCCTGCCTTGTGCTCCTCGCGATCCTCTGGGCCCAGAGTCTGCTGCGGTCGTTTCCGCTCCATCTGGCTGGCGCCTTTCTGGTGATGGGGCTGTTGAACAACGCCATCCCCTTTTCGCTGCTCTTTTGGGGCCAGACGGAAATCGGGGCCGGGCTGGCCTCGATCCTCAACGCCACCACACCGGTTTTCACCGTGCTTGTGGCAGGTCTCCTGACTGGCCAGGAACCTTTGCCCTGGACCAAGATCGCGGGAGTTGCCCTTGGCGTTGCAGGTGTGACGGTGATGCTGTCCGGCAGCCTGTCCGGGCTTGTTCAGGAACCGCTATGGGCACAGCTTTGCTGCCTCGGCGCGGCGCTCTCTTATGCGTTTGCGGCAACCTACGCCCGGCGGTTCCGCTCCATCCCTCCGCAGATCGCAGCTGCGGGCCAGCTGATGGGCTCCAGCCTGATCATGCTGCCTGTGGCACTGGTGACTGGCTCCAGCTGGTCCCTTTCCGCCACCAGCCCGGCGGCCTGGGCCAATGTGGCCGCCCTTGGCGTTGCGGCAACCGCCTTTGCCTATCTGATCTATTTCAAACTGCTGGCCGATGCCGGGGCGACCAATGCGTCCCTGGTCACCCTGCTGGTTCCCGCCAGCGCGCTCTTTTTCGGCTGGCTGCTTCTGGATGAAACCTTAAGCGCCCTACAGCTTGGCGGGTTCAGCCTGCTTCTGAGCGGGCTGATTGTTCTGGATGGACGCCTGGTCCGCCGGTTTTCCCCTGGCAAGATCTAGAAACAACGTTTTGCACAAGACATATTGTGAAAAATACTAGGCATCCGGTGTCTGACTGGGCAAATTGGAGCTTTCTGCCGGGGCAGCTCCCACCAGCCCTGCCCAAGTCTGACCGAATGGAAATCCCTTCATGACCAAGTTTATTTCTGCAGGCGCTCTCGCCGCCACGTGCCTTGCCCTGTCGGCCTGCGCCAGCATCACACGCGGCACGCAGGAGACGGTCAAAGTCTATGTTTCCCCGGCGGATGCGCTGATTGCCAGCAATATCGGCCTGAGCTGCAACACCTCGCCCTGTTCCTTGAAGGTCTCCCGCAAGACGGAATTTGCGCTGACGGTCTCCAAGGAAGGCTACGAGAAACAGACGATTCTGGTGACAACCGGCGTTGCCCCCGGAGGTGTTGCCGGCATGGCCGGCAATGTTGTGTTTGGCGGTGTCATCGGCGTTGGCATCGATGCGGCCACAGGCGCCACGCTCGGCCACAAACCGAACCCGGTTCTTGTCGAGCTGGTTCCGCTCAACCCGAACAATCCGAAGACACCGAAAGGCGACCTGTCCGATGTGCGCGAACGCCTTGCGGCCCGCCAGCGGGAACAGGAAGAAGCCGCAAGGCGCAAATCCGGCGGCGTCTGAGACAGACGGACCGGATCAGACGCGGCGCGCGCCAGTCACCTGAAACTGAAATTCGCTCCGGCGCACGCTGCACAAATCAGGCGTATTTCAATTCCACCACACTAGAACTTGAGCGACTTGACCTGCTTGACGTGGGAGACCGCCTCCAGCCGGGCCATCACATCGGCAGAAACCTCCCCGTCCACCTCCACAAGGCAGATCGCATCGGAGCCCGGTGCAAGCCGGCCAAGATTGAAGGTGGCAATATTCACGCCGCTATTGCCGAGTTCCATGCCCAGCTGCCCAATGAAGCCGGGTTTGTCCTCGTTGGTGATATAGAGCATGTGCTCGCCCAGCTCGGCTTCCATGTTGATACCCTTGACCTGAATGATCCGGGGCTTGCCGTCGGCAAAGACGGTTCCTGCAACGGAGCGCTCCTGGCGTTCGGTCATCACCGTCAGGCGGATATAGGTCTCATAGGCGCCCTGCTTTTCCCGGCGGATTTCCTCCACCTTGATGCCACGGTCCTTCGCCAGCGCCGGAGCCGACACCATATTGACCGTCTGCAGCAGCGGTGTCAGCAAGCCGGTGAGTGCGGCCGCCGTCAGGGCCTGCAGGTTCATTTCCGCAACCGCCCCGGCATATTCCAGCCGGATACCTTCAATGGCTGATTCCGTCAGCTGACCTGCAAAAGACCCGAGCTGCTCGGCAAGGCGGACAAAGGGAGCCAGTTTCGGCGCCTCTTCGGCGGAGATGGACGGCATGTTGAGCGCATTGCGCACCGCCCCGTCGAGCAGATAGTCACACATCTGTTCGGCCACCTGCAGGGCGACATTCTCCTGGGCTTCGGACGTTGAAGCCCCCAGATGCGGAGTGGAGACGAAATTCGGTGCGCCGAAAAGACAGTTCTCCCTGGCCGGTTCTTCCACGAACACATCAAACGCGGCCCCGGCCAGTTTGCCCTCATCAAGGGCGGCGCGGACCGCCGCCTCGTCTGCCAGACCACCCCGGGCACAATTCACCAGATAGGCCCCGGTGCGCATTTTCGAGATCGCCGCCGCATCGATGATATTGCGGGTCTTGTCTGTAAGCGGCGTGTGCAGCGTGATCACATCGGAGCGGCTGAAGAGATCGTCCAGCTCCACTTTTTCCACGCCGAGTGCAACGGCCCGCTCCGGGGTCAGGAACGGATCAAAGGCGATCACTTTCATTTTCAGGCCGATGGCCCGGTCGGCCACGATGGAGCCGATATTGCCGCAGCCCACGAGACCCAGCGTCTTGCCGGTCAGCTCGCGGCCCATGAAACGGGACTTTTCCCATTTTCCCGCCTGCGTGGAGGCATCAGCCGCCGGGATCTGCCGGGCAACTGCCATCATCATGGAAATGGCGTGTTCAGCCGTTGTGATCGCATTGCCGAAAGGCGTGTTCATTACAATGATGCCGCGCGCCGTGGCCTTGGGAATGTCGACATTGTCGACCCCGATCCCGGCCCGGCCCACCACTTTCAGCTTGTCCGCGGCCGCGATGATCTTTTCGGTGACCTTGGTGGCCGAGCGGATCGCCAGACCGTCATACTGGCCGATGACCTCCAACAACTTGTCCTTGTCCTTGCCCAGCTCCGGCAAGAAGTCGGCTTCAACACCCCGGTCCTTGAAAATTTGCACTGCAGCGGGGGACAGCTTGTCTGAAATAAGCACTTTGGGAGCCATGTTCATTTCTCCTTGAATACGGGAACGAACCGGGCAGCAGGCCGCCCGGCAGAGTCGTCAGGGGGAGAAGAGCGGGGTCAGGCAGCCTGGGAGAAGGCCGCCTTTTCGCACGCAAAGGCCCAGTCAAGCCACAGTGTCAGCGCCTGAAGATCAGAAGCTTCCACCGTGGCGCCAGCCCAGATGCGCAGCCCCGACGGGGCATCCCGGTAGGCACCAATGTCATAAGCCACCCCTTCCCGGTCAAGCCGGGCCGCGAGAGCCTTGGCAAAGGCCGCCTGACGGTCGCCGTCAAGCGCCAGAATATCCGGATCGGTGACTTTCAGGCACACGGAGGTGTTGGAGCGCGTGGCCGGGTCAGCCGCCAGGAAACCAGCCCAGCGGCTGACCTCCACCCAATCGGCCAGAACCTTCAGATTGCCATCCGCACGGGCCTGCAGACCGGCAAGGCCGCCAATTCCGGCCGCCCATTTCAGCGCATCCAGATAATCTTCCACGCACAGCATCGACGGGGTGTTGATCGTCTCGCCCCGGAAGATGCCCTCAATCAGTTTGCCGCCCTTGGTCAGGCGGAAGATTTTCGGCAGCGGCCAGGCCGGCGTATAGGTTTCCAGACGCTCGACTGCGCGCGGGCTGAGGATCAGAACCCCGTGGGACGCCTCGCCGCCCAGCACCTTCTGCCAGGAGAAGGTGACAACGTCGAGCTTGTCAAAGGCAAGGTCCTGGGCAAAGGCGGCGGAGGTGGCATCGCAGATGGTAAGCCCGCCCCGGTCGGCCGGGATCCAGTCTCCATTGGGCACCCGCACACCAGAGGTGGTGCCATTCCAGGTGAAGACGACATCCCTGGAAAAATCGACCTGACCCAGGTCGGGCAAGACGCCATAGGGGGCTTCCAGGCAGCGCACAGTGTCCAGCTTGAGCTGCTTGACCACATCGGTCACCCAGCCCTTGCCGAAGCTTTCCCAGGCCAGCATGTCAACGCCGCGGGCGCCGAGCAGAGACCAGAGAGCCATCTCGACAGCGCCGGTGTCCGACGCCGGAACAATACCGATCCGGTAGTCTTCGGGAACCTGAAGGATGTCCCTGGTCAGATCGATGGCCTCGGCAAGTTTCGCCTTGCCCGGCTTGGCCCTGTGGGACCGGCCAAGCGGCGCATCGCTCAAGCCGTCCAGCGTCCAGCCGGGACGCTTGGAACAGGGACCAGATGAAAAATTGGGATTGGCCGGACGCACGTCCGGCTTCACGGTAAGCTCAGTCATATCTGTCTACCCTCGCAGATAGTTGCCCCTCGTTGGGGAGGGGTGGCCCACCTATGGGGATAGGACGTTCGCAGCAGCCCGTCAAATCAAATCCGGCTAACACGCAAAAAGACCGGTCTCCCGGACCGGCCTTTTCAGAATGCCCCTGCCCTTGCGGGGACAGAAATGTGGAGATCAGAAATTGCTGCTGATCGGTCCCTGCGGCTCGTAATAGACCGGACCGGCCGGTGCGCTCGAATTGAACGTGTAACGGGCGCCGAGCCGGAATTCATGGGCTGTCAGATCGTCCCAGACAACGCGGGAATCGGGGCTTGCCGTGTTATCCAGCTTGACCGTCTTGGCCTTGCCGAGATCCTTGTAGCGGTAGCCGGCATCCAGGCTCCAGTTCGGCGTGAATGCATATTCCGCACCAGCCATCAGGGCCCAGGCGAAGTTCCATTGGCCATTCGAACCGTTATAGTCGCTGCTGCCAACGCCCGGATTGATCGAGTAGGTGCTGTCGGTGCGCACATAGGCCGCACCAATACCGGCCCCGACATAAGGCGTGATGCGGTGCCAGGTGCCCAGATCCACATAGCCGTTCAGCATGAGGGTCCAAACGTCAATGTCCGTGCCTTCTTCGGAGTAACCACCGCCACAGCCGCCACAGACCGCGTAGCCTTTGGCGGTGGCAGGTGTTTCATAGTCAAACGTGATGTCGGAGCGGAAATAATCGTTGAACTGGTAACCGACACCTACGCCGATCATCCAGGCATTGTCCATGCTTTCCCGCTCGAACCGCAGCAGACCGGCATTGTTATAGTCATTGAAGCTGCCGCTGGGATCACCATAAACCTTGTAGCCGATGTCGCCGCGCAGATACCAGCCGCCAACAGCAGGCACTTCAGGAATATGTTCGATGACCGGCGCTGGAAGGTCCGCCGCGAAACTCGCGGAAGACAGAGCAACTGCAAGTCCGGTCAACGACAAGCGCTTGAGAAGTGGGAACATGTTTCCGTCCTTGTCCAGTGAGGGTCCGTGAAATATGTCCGGACACATCAAACTTGCGCCCACCGTGACGGAAATTCATTAAAACCTGCTTAACCCTGCCCTTTAACCGAACTTCTTTACCTTAACAAGAACTTAACGCCACTAGTATCAAACAAACAAAAGAGAGAAAACGCCCCTTTAAGAGCGATTTCTCCTTCATATTTAAATCAGATAACCTTAAGCAGCAACGGAAGCCACAACACCGGCAATATCATTGACGACCTGCTTGACCAGCTCCGCATCGTCTCCTTCAGCCATGACACGGATCAGCGGCTCGGTGCCGGAGGCCCGGATCACCAGACGGCCCGACGTGCCAAGACGCGCCTCTCCGTCTTGGATCGCAGACTTGACGGCGTCCTGTTCCAGCGGTTTGCCACTGCGGTAGCGGACGTTTTTCAGGATCTGCGGCACCGGGTCGAACCGGCGGCAGACTTCGGAGACCGGCCGGTTCTGATCCTTCACGCAGGCAAGCACCTGAAGCGCGGCAATGAGACCGTCGCCGGTGGTGGCAAAGTCCGACAATACGATATGGCCGGACTGTTCCCCGCCCACATTGAAGCCATTGGCGCGCATATGTTCGACCACATACCGGTCACCGACCTTGGTGCGGGCGAGATCGAGACCGAGGCCGTCCAGATACCGCTCCAACCCAAGATTGGACATGACCGTGGCCACAATCCCCGGGCCGGACAAACGGTCACTGGCCTGCCAGGACTGGGCGACAACCGCCATCAGCTGGTCGCCATCAACCACCTGGCCGTTTTCATCGACAATGATGACCCGGTCCGCATCCCCGTCCAGCGCAATCCCGATATCTGCGCGCACTTCATGCACCTTGCGGGACAACGCATCTGTCGAGGTGGATCCGCATTCCTTGTTGATGTTGTACCCGTCCGGGGAGACCCCCATGGAGATAACATCCGCCCCCAGTTCCCAGAGCGCTTCGGGGGCCACCTTGTAGGCGGCGCCATTGGCGCAGTCGATGACCACCCGCAGGCCTTCCAGGTTCATCTCCCGCGGCAGCGTGCGCTTGGCAAATTCGATATAGCGCTGCTGCGCACCATCGATCCGCCGGGCTCTGCCCAGCTCGCGCGGGCCTGACAGATTTCCGCTCAAATCCCCTTCAATCAGTGCCTCGATGCGGTGCTCGATCTCGTCGCTGAGCTTGAACCCGTCGGGCCCGAAAAACTTGATGCCATTGTCATGAAAAGGATTGTGCGAGGCGGAGATCATCACACCGAGATCGGTACGCAAGGACCGGGTCAGCATGGCCACGGCCGGGGTCGGCATCGGCCCTAACAGAAACACGTCCATCCCCACCGACGTAAATCCGGCCACCAGGGCATATTCAAGCATGTAGCCTGACAGGCGCGTGTCCTTGCCAATCACCACCCGGTGGCGATGGCCGCCATTCTTGAAAGCCTGGCCCGCTGCCATACCGACCTTGAGAGCCATGTCCGCAGTCATGGGATAGGAATTGGCCTCGCCGCGGATGCCGTCCGTACCGAAAAATTTACGCATCAATCATGCCTGTCTGAACTGGTTGTCTGCGTTCTTGTTTAACGCACTTGCTTCGAAATTGGCTTCAAAATATGTGAGCAAATATTACGATTCACTAACGTTGTGTCTGCTGTCCCTCAAAACGCAAGAAGCCCGGCAAGCCGGGCTTCTCAACGTCACAACCGGCCAAATCAAGCCTGAGGCTGGGGCTCCAGCCCACCCGACGGCTCGTCTCCGCCCCGTTTGGCGCCAGCGGTGGGCACAGCAGATGACCGTCCAATCGGCTGATCATCATCCGTATCCCGCACCGGCGGCTTGCCGTTCAAGAGATCCTTGATCTCGTCACCGGACAAGGTCTCATACTCCAAAAGACCCTTGGCGATGGTGTGCAGCTGATCTTCATGTTCAGTCAGGATCCTCTCGGCGGTGCCGTAACCCTGATCGACATAGGCCTTGATTTCCTCATCGATCATTTTCTGCGTTACGCCGGAAATATTCTGCTGGCGGGCCACGGAATGGCCCAGGAACACTTCTTCCTGGTTCTCGCCATAGGAAATCAGGCCGAGCTTGTCGGACATGCCCCACTGGGTGACCATGGCACGGGCCAGACGGGTGGCCATCTGGATGTCCCCGGACGCTCCTGAGGTGACTTTCTCGTAGCCGAAGATCTTTTCTTCTGCCACACGGCCGCCCATGGCCACCGCCAGATCCGCATAGCACTTTGCCCGCGTCAGCGACACCTGATCCTTTTCCGGCAGGCGCATGACCATACCAAGAGCCCGGCCGCGCGGAATAATCGTCGCCTTGTGGATCGGATCGGAGGCTTCCTGATGGAGCGCCACGAGAGCGTGTCCGGCTTCGTGATAGGCGGTGAGTTTCTTTTCTTCCTCGGACATGACGAGAGTGCGGCGTTCCGCGCCCATCATCACCTTGTCCTTGGCATCCTCGAACTCGGCCATCGTCACAAGACGCTTGGAGCGCCGCGCCGCCAGAAGGGCCGCCTCATTGACCAGGTTCATCAGATCCGCACCGGAAAAGCCGGGCGTTCCCCGTGCCAGGGTCTTCACATCCACATCCGGAGCCAACGGCACTTTGCGCATATGAACCTTCAGGATCTTCTCGCGGCCGGTGATGTCCGGGTTCGGAACCACGATCTGACGGTCAAACCGGCCCGGACGCAGCAACGCCGGGTCCAGAACGTCCGGGCGGTTGGTCGCCGCGATGATAATGATACCCTCATTGGGCTCAAAGCCATCCATTTCGACCAGAAGCTGGTTCAAGGTCTGCTCGCGCTCGTCATTGCCGCCGCCAAGTCCGGCCCCGCGGTGTCGTCCGACCGCATCAATCTCATCGATGAAGATGATGCAGGGCGCATTTTTCTTGGCCTGTTCGAACATGTCGCGCACACGGGACGCACCGACGCCGACAAACATTTCCACGAAGTCGGAGCCGGAAATGGTGAAGAACGGCACATTCGCCTCACCCGCCACGGCACGGGCGGTCAGGGTCTTACCGGTGCCCGGAGGACCGACCAGCAGCACACCGCGCGGAATACGGCCGCCCAAGCGCTGGAACTTCTGCGGGTCCCGCAGGAATTCAACGATTTCCTGAAGATCTTCCTTGGCCTCGTCAATGCCGGCAACATCTTCAAAGGTCACCCGGCCATGCGCTTCAGTCAAAAGCTTGGCCTTGGACTTACCGAAACCCATAGCCTTGCCGCCGGAGCCCTGCATCTGGCGCATCACGAAGATCCAGATACCCAGAATGATCAGCATCGGCAGCCAGGACACCAGGGCCCCGAGCAGAGGGGAGCTTTCCGACGGCGGGCTCGCCTTGATCATCACACCCTTGTTGCGCAGCTCATCCACATACTGGGCCCCTTCCGGCGCATAGGTATGGAAAGAGCCACCGCTGTTGTAGATGCCGGTGATTGTCTGTTCCTGAATGGTCACGGATCTGACGTCACCATTGTCCACCTGCCGCATGAACTCCGAATAGGCGACATCATTGGCGGCGCCTTGCTTTGCAGGATTTTGAAACAGCTGGAACAATGCGATCAGCAATACGGCGATGATCACCCAAAGAGCAAAATTGCGAAAATGTGCGTTCATTTCGTTCCCTTAACCGCCCGACGCGACATAGTGCACGCGGTTACATTTCTCTAGAGCGAAGATAGGTCGCCCAAGGCCCGCTGCCAAGGCGGTGCGCCATAATGCGCATATGCACTGACTAATTTATTAAGCCGGGACGTCTATCAGAAGTTTGATCCCAGGAAAACTCCAGAAATTCCGTTAACGTCCGATCCTCCCGTCAATTGCCCGCCAGTTTACCCCGGAACGGCAGCCTCGCCAATCTGAAGCTGCTGCCATGGTTATTTTCAGGAACGCGCAGATCCAGCATCTCCGGAAGCCGGACCACCTCCCGGTTTTGCGTCCAGAGCACCGGGGCACATTCAAAGGCCTCCTTGGGCCAGCCGCACGGCCAGACAACACTGCTGCTTTTCAAGGGAGAGGCGCCAAACGGCCCGAGAGACAATCCCTCCCCCTTGTCAATGCCAACAGCGTCCGGCAGCACCTGATATTTGAAGCGCCGGTCCCAGATCCCTTCGCCCGTCAGCCCGTGGACAGTCTCCGGAGGCTGCCGCCCAGCTTCCCGCCAGCACCACAGAAACACGCCATCCGCTTCAAAAACAGCGCCGGACAAACACTGGCGGGCAGGCTCACCGGCCCTCAAGGCCTCATCCAGAGCC
Organism: Roseibium sp. AWQ4_290; assembly: GCF_056160985.1. Lineage (NCBI taxonomy): Bacteria > Pseudomonadati > Pseudomonadota > Alphaproteobacteria > Hyphomicrobiales > Stappiaceae > Roseibium > Roseibium sp. AWQ4_290. The sequence continues at coordinate 204,792 of NZ_JBSWYG010000004.1, read as the reverse complement.
CGCAGTCTGGAGAAGCGCGGCCTGGGGCGAAGACCCGTCACATCCTGGGTGATCCGGTTCAGAAACCGCAAACGCAGGTCGTCCGGCAGCCCGGCATAGGCCTGGCGCTCAACCCTGGCCGGTCCCGCCGGATGATGGGTCACGTGTTCGTCCGCAAAACCGTTGACCGTCACTTCCAGGGCCTGCCGGGCCCGCCGGAGGTGAGCGGCCGTTTCCACCAGCCGGTCCGGCGACAGGCCTTCATCTTCCAAAAGCCCCATGATCCGGCGCAGGCGGCTGCGCTTGTATTTTTCATCCCGGTTGGAGGGATCGGCACACCAGGAAAGCCCTCTGGCGCGCAAACTGGCCTCCAGCCGCGCCTTGCGCAGTCCCAGAAGGGGGCGCAGCAGATGGAGCCCCTCCGGCCCCTCGCGCTCATCAGCAGCCATGGCACTGAGGCCTGAGAGGCCACTGCCCCGCGTCAACCGGTCCAAAAACGTCTCGGCCTGATCGTCCAGATGGTGGCCAAGCAGAAGCGCCTGCGCGCCCGTTGCCCCCATCCTGGAGGCCATCAAGGCATACCGCGCCTGCCGGGCAGCCTCCTGAAGATTCTGATCGGGCTTGGGGCCCTGCCAGCGCAAAATTGCACCCCGCAACCCCAGCCGGGCCGCCTCGGCCATGACAAATTCGGCTTCCTGTCCGCTTTCCGCGCGCAATCCGTGATCCACCACCAGAACTTCGCATAGGCCGGTCCAGCCGGCACGGCGGCGCCAGTCGTCAAACAGAACCATCAGGGACAGGGAATCCGCGCCGCCGGACACAGCCAGCGCGAGATTGGAAAAAGAAAACAGGCCCGCGAACAGCGCGTCGGCCTCAGTCTGCGTCAGAGCCTCCGGCTCTTCTGCCCTATCAGGAACATTGCGCACGGCTGCGTTCGTCACGGGCCTGGGAAAGAACGGCAGGCGCTGCATTCGGGAATTTGGTCAGGAGTTCGGCCAAGGTGGCACAGGCGGCGTCGGCCTCGCCCATGCCGCGCAGGGAGACACCCAGTTTCAGTAGGCTGTCCGGGGTCTTGTCGCTGCCGGGATAGTCCGTATAGGTCTTAAGGAAAGCATCTGCCGCGCCCCGGTAATTCTGCTGAGCCAGCAGACTTTCGCCCAGCCAGTATTGGGCGTTGGCGGTCAGGTTGCTGTCCGGATAAGTTTCCAGAAAAGTGCGGAAGCCACGTTCAGCGCCCGCATAGTCCCCGTTGACCGCCAGCGAATAGGCGCTGTCATAGTCTGTGCGCGGATCGCCGGTGCCAATCACATCGGCAATGGCATCGTCTTCCGTCGCCAGTCCCGGTCCGGGCTGTTCTGCGTTACCGCCCCCCGGAAGGCTTTCCAGGCCATTGGCCAGCTTGGACAGGTCAATCGGCCCGTCGCTCGGCTGGTTGCTGCCATCCTCATAGCCACCGGTCTGACCCCAATTGCCATCCCCGGACCCTTCTGCGGGCAAGGTGGCAAAGCCACCACCCGGCGCGATCAGAGGCTGCGTCTTGGGGCTGCCGTCGGCAGCCAGGCCCGGCGCGGTGCTGCCGGGTGCCCCTGTCGGTGCAGATTGGCTCGGGGCAACCTGTGAGCGCTTGCCCGGTGTGCCGCCTTCCAGCTGCTGGAACCGGTATTCATTGTCCTCCTGCATGCGGCGCATCTGGTCCTGCATTTCCCGCATCTGGTGGGAAAGTTGTTCGATCTGCCCGGTCAAAGCCCGGATCCGCTCTTCCAACTGGGTGATCCTGACTGCGGAATCGTCCTTCTTGCGGCCAAAAAGCTGCGCCTCGGACGGGGTGGCCGCCACCACCAGCACCAAGGCCAGAACCATGCCGGAAATCTGTTTTCCCGAGAGCATATGCCGGGAAAGTGTCTGACCCAAAAGGGCTTTAAAAGTCTGCATTCGGTCCTCCGGTTCGCGGACTGGGAGCCAGGAGATCACGCAGGTCAGGCTGGGCGGCCAGGGATCTGCCCTGGTCAAAGGCCTGAAAACGGCGCGCGGCCACTCTGCTTTCCAGCAAGTGTCCGCCACTCCTTCCCTGCGAAGTCTTAACGCATGCCCGGCCCTGCACTCAAGGTCACAGAGCCTTGGGACTTCGGCTAAATTTTGACGGGGGGAGCTGGCCTGGCAAGAAAGACCGGATTTGCCCCCGCAAAAGCCGTCAGGCCGGGAAATACCCGGCCTGACGTATGGAAATCAGTCTCTTTGAAGATCAATTCGTGGCGTTGTTCAGCACCGTCACAGCCCGCCGGTTCTGGGACCAGCAGCTGTTGTCGTTACAGACCGCAACAGGCCGTTCCTTGCCATAGGAAATGGTCTTGATCCGGGACGCGCTGACGCCCTGGGAAATCAGATAATCCCGGGCGGCCTGAGCGCGCCGGGCCCCCAGCGCGATGTTGTACTGGCGGGTGCCGCGCTCATCTGCATGGCCTTCCACCGTGATGGTGTATTGCGAATAGCGGTTCAGCCACTTCGCCTGCCCGGCCAGCGTGGACTGGCCTTTGGCGTTCAGGACTGACTGGTCCTCTTCAAAAAAGACGCGGTCACCGACATTGACCACAAAGTCCTGTCCCGTGCCCGGTTTCACATTGCTGGTCAGGCCATCTGTGTCCGTGGTGCGCGCACAGGCGGCCAGAAACAGGAGAGCGAAGCAGACCGCAATCCATCGCGTTCCCCGAACAGCGTTTTCTTTCATCAACATTCCCGTCTCCTAACATCCCCGGCCCGCTCTCAGGGCCTCCGGCTCACCCCGGCCCAAGGTAAATGCTTTCTAGCCAAAGGTGGTTAAAAGCGCCTTGTCAAAGGTGGTTAACAGATTATGACCAATCCCTGGACTTAAAATAGAGGGGCTGGTGCCTAATTGATCAGCGGCGACCAGGATGGATCGGAGGCAAAGGCCGGTGTCTCCAGCCGCTGCTCGTTGTACCCAGTCAGGTCAACCGTCCAGATCTGAGGACCGCCATTTGCCCCTGGTGTATCTCGGAAGAACACCAGCACCCGGCCATTGGGCGACCAGGCCGGCCCCTCATTGTGATACCCCTCGGTCAGAACGCGCTCGCCTTTGCCGTCCGGCTTCATGACACCGATCATGAACCGGCCCTGATGCTGCTTGGTGAAGGCAATCAGATCCCCGCGCGGCGACCAGACCGGTGTCGAATACCGTCCGGGCCCGAAGGAAATGCGTCTGGCTTCGCCGCCATTGGCACTCATGACATAGAGCTGCTGGCTGCCACCCCTGTCCGATTCAAACACGACCTGCTGCCCGTCGGGCGAGAAGGAAGGGCTGGTGTCAATTGCAGCGGAATTTGTCAACCGTGTCGTGCGCCGCGACCTCAAGTCCATCTTGAAGATATTGGCATTGCCGCCCTGCTCCAGGCTCATAACAACGCTTTGCCCATCCGGTGAAAACCGCGGGGCAAAGGTCATGCCCGGGAAATTGCCGACAATCTCTCGCTGACCGGTTTCGATGTTCAGCAGATAAACGCTCGGGTCCGCACCACCATAGGACATATAGGTGATTTCCTGGCTGGTCGGCGAAAAGCGCGGGGTCAGCACAAGGTCGTCTCCCTTTGTCAGATAGCGCACATTGGCCCCATCCTGATCCATCAGCGCCAGGCGCTTGACCCGCTTGTCCTTGGGGCCGGTCTCATCGACAAACACGATGCGCGTGTCAAAATAGCCCTTTTCCCCGGTCAGCCGCTCATAGATGGCATCGGCAATGATATGGGCCAGACGGCGCCAGTTCTCTGGTGTGGTGTAGAATTGCTGTCCCAGCATCTGTTCCTGGGCGAAAACATCCCAGAGCCGGAACTCCGCCCGCAGGCGGCCGTCCGGCTGCTTGATCACCGTGCCGGTCACCAGCGCCTGAGCACTGATCTGGCGCCAGTCCCCGAAGCGCGGGGTCGAATTCACGCTCATATTCTTCTGGATGAAGCTCGCCGGATCCAGAGGATTGAACAGGCCGGAGCGTTTGAGATCTGCCGCAATAACCGACGTCATGTCGCTGGACAGGGTGCTGTCGCCGCCATCTGCGGAAAAGGAGGGCAAGGCAATCGGCAGCGGCTCGATATTGCCCTGGGTGATGTCGATCTCGACAAGCGCTGCGGCTGGCTGTGGCGACATGACAGCGGCAATGGCCAACACAACGGCAAGGCCGCAGGCTCTGTGGCCAGCCGGACCGAACAGCGTTTTCAAGATTCCCTGCATGAGCGCTGAGCTCCCTTTCCGACATTTTTCCCGGCGTTGCGGGACTATCCCCCCAGCATTTCTCTGGGGTCGAAATTGATGATCACTTCCTGCCAGGCATCATACTTGGCAACGGGGAGCGAATAAGGCTGGCACCGCATGATTGCGCGCACCGCGCTGCTGGAAGCAGCGCCGAAGGCGGGATTTCCGCTGGCATTGAGCACTTCCGGACTGCTGGACACCTGCCCGTCCTGGGACAGGGTAAAGCGCACGCGGACCGCCAGGTCTTCGGCACCGACTGCCCCGACCGGCGGGTTCCAGCACTGGGCCACCTGGCCGCGCAGGGCATCAAGCTCCGACTGGGTCATGCGCACATTCTGCGCGCCCTGGCGGGACCCCAGGGCGGCCGGCTCCTGCGAGGCATTGCCCTGTTGCCTTGCCGGTTCGACTTTGTTGAGAAGCGCCGCAATCTGCTGGGAATCAAAATCATCCTTGGGCGGCGCCGGACGCGGAGGGGCCGGTTTGGCCCGCGGCCGGGCGCTGGTCACGATCGGCTGCGGTTCGGGGGCAGCCTGTTGTTGCGGGGCCGGGTCCGGCGCGCTTTCAGGCTCCGGGGCTGGGGCCGGTTCCACAGCCTCGGCTGGCGCAGGAGCAGGCTCTGGCGCGGGTTCAGGCGCAGGTGTGGGTTCAGGCGTGGGCGTGGGCGCGGGTTCAGGCGCCGAAGCCTGTTCTGGCGCAGGTGTGGGGTCGGGCGCCGGAGTTGGGGCCGGTGCCGGGGTCGGAGGTGTTGGCTGTTGAACCTGGCTTTGCCCGGGCTTGTCAGCCGGCTGCGGCGGCTCTTCCACCTCTGCTTCGCTCGGCTGAAGGGCGGCAACATCGCGCACTTCAGCCGTTTTTTCACCCAGACGCAGCTGGGTGAATTCCTCAACCGGGACTAGGTCAACAGGCATCGAATCTACTTGCGGCACAGAAAAGCGCTCCGCGTCCGGAAAGGCGATCAGGCCCCAGACTAGAATAGCCGTATGACCGGCCAAAGACGCGATGAGACCTGCGCGCATGCGGCGTTACGAGTCCCGTTCTTCCAGTGTGACAAGTCCTAGTCGTTTGAAACCGGCCGCGTTGATGCGGCCCATCAGCTTCATCATCGTGCCGTAGTCGGCATCCTGGTCACCGCGCACATAGATGCGCTCGTCATAGCCGTTGGCGGCAATCGCCTCCAGTTTCGGCACAACTTCGTCCAGCCCGATCGGCGTATCCTGAATGAAGATCTCCCCGGCCGAATTCACCGACAGGGTGATTGGCTCCGTGTCCCCTTCCAACGCCTTGGCCTGGGTCTCGGGCAGATCAATCGGCACGCCGACCGTCAGAAGCGGCGCGGCCACCATGAAAATGATCAAGAGCACCAGCATGACATCCACAAAGGGCGTCACGTTGATTTCGGTCATCAGGGCCGCGCGGCGCCGCCGCCGTCCCCGGCGTCCTCCGCCGCCCGATCCTCCACCGGCCTGCATGCCCATGGCTCAGCCCCTCTCGTCGATCTGGCGGGACAGGATCGCCGAGAACTCGTCGGCAAAGCCTTCCATGCGTGCAACCGCCCGGCCCACATCGGAGGAGAACTTATTATAGGCAATCACGGCCGGGATCGCGGCCAGAAGGCCAAGCGCGGTCGCAAACAGCGCCTCGGCAATCCCAGGCGCGACAACGGCAAGGTTGGTGCTCTCGGACGCGGCGATGGCCTGGAAGGCCGTCATGATGCCCCAGACCGTACCGAACAGGCCGATAAAGGGCGCCGCAGAGCCGACCGTTGCCAGGATCAGCAGCCGGCTTTCCAGACGTTCCGCCTCCCGTTGGATGGTCACATCCATCACCCGGTCAATACGCTGTTGCAACGACCCGATAGCCGGGCGCGCGCCCTCATGAGAGCGTTTCCACTCACGCATGGCGGCCACGAACAGCGCCGCCATGGAATGGTTCACCCGGTTATGCAGCGTGCCATACAGTTCTTCGAGCGACTGGCCCGACCAGAACACGGTTTCAAAACGGCTCATCTGGCGCTTGGTGCGCCCCATCAGCAAGACCTTGTCAACGATGATCGCCCAGCACCACACGGACGCCCCGAGCAGTCCGAGCATGACGATCTTTACAACGATATGCGCTTGCCAGAACAACGCGAAGAAGGAGATGTCGCCATGTGGCGCTGCCAATGTCGATTGGACAAGTGTTTCCATAAATTCAATGACCCCTTGGCCGTCTGACGTGGTAGTGGTCCCGGACCCCCGGGCGCGGCAATGGCCGTCCGATATCAAAACGCCAGCTTCTCATAGCCAGCCGCCTCTCTGACGTTTGAATTTGTCAAAACTGGGACTTTGCCCAGCAAAGCAAGTCTCCTCTAAAAGGAGTCAATTAAGGTTACTGCAAGATTAACGGAGGAATCTGTTTTGCATTTTTTTGCCGGAACCTTGACTGTTCTAGCTCGGTCCCACCCGCAAATCCTTCATACGGCAGGCAAATCCCCCGGAACATAGCGCGCGAGCCGTTCTGCGAGTTTGACGGGCAGACGGGTTGGCCGCCCTTCCATCGTGATCACCGCAACATGCACGGCCGCAGACACCAAAAGGTCCTCGCCCTTGTAGACAAGCTGGTCCAGTTTGATTCTGGCCCCCCCGCATTTCCGACAGACTGGTGTGGATCTCAAGAACATCGTCGATTCTCGCCGGCTTATGGAAATCAATCGTCATGCCACGCACCGCAAACGCCATAGCTGTTCCGTGGATTCCAGAGGCCAGTTCCTTGTGGTGAATGCCAGTCAGGCGCAAAAAATCGGACCGGGCCCGCTCGATAAAGCGCACATAGGCGCCATGGTAGACAATTCCGCTGAAGTCCGTGTCTTCGTAATAAACACGCACGGGGAGTACATGGCCACCATCTTCCAAGCGGCCCGGGAGGTCCGGCCAATCCGTCACAAGGACATTCCTCTTCAGCACGTCACGATTCATCGGGTTTGCCTTGCGCGGCCTGAAATCACAGATTTCAACGCAAAAGACAAAGCTGCTTCAATCCATAGGAACGCGGCGCGCTCTAAGGTTCAACAGACAAAGGCCGTCCGGTCTTGCGACCAGACGGCCTTCTGATACCTAAGTCTGCGGTCAGGCGGCTGCAACCTCAGAAAGGAATTTCTCAACCGACGTCCGAAGATGCTCGGCCTGCTCTTTCATCTCCAGGGTTGCCGTCATCATGTCACTGACAGCACCGGAATTCTCCGCAACCCCGTCGTTCAGAGAGGCGACCGTGGTCGCGACACTGCGGGTTCCCTTGGCGGCTTCCGCAACATTGCGCGAGATCTCGCTGGTGGCCGATCCCTGCTGCTGAACCGCATCGGAAATGGTTGCGGTGTAGGAATTCACCTCCTCCACCGCTTCCGACACCCGCGCAATCTCGTCAACGGCTTCGGTTGTCGAGGCCTGGATCGCCGCAATCTGGGTGGAGATTTCTTCCGTCGCCTTGGCCGTCTGTCCGGCCAGCGACTTCACTTCAGAGGCCACGACCGCAAAGCCCTTGCCCGCATCCCCGGCGCGGGCGGCCTCAATGGTCGCGTTCAGGGCCAGAAGGTTGGTTTGCTCGGCAATCGCCTGGATTAGGGACACAACGTCGCCAATCTTGTTTGCGGCTTCCGCAAGACCGGAGATCTTGTTGTTGGAACTCTGAGCCGTCTCCGTGGTGTTTTCAACGATGGTTGCCGTTGTTTCCACCTGGCGGGAAATTTCAGAAATCGAGGCGTTCAGCTCTTCGGTCGCAGATGCCACCGCCTGCACATTGGAAGACGCGCTCTCAGAGGTGGACACAGCCGCCTGCCCCTGATCCGAGGCAGAAGCAGAGCGGGTGTTGAGCTCCGAGGCAACATCCTGCACCCGGGAAATATTGGCTTCGACCAGCTCCAGGACAGACTGGGATTCCGCCCGGAAGGATGCGATCAGCGTGTCGATAAGCTCTTCGCGCTTTGCCCGGGCCTCATGGCCAACCCGGCGTTCAGCTGCAAGCCGTTCCCGTTCAACCGCGTTGTCCTTGAAAACGGCGATGCACCGGGCCAGCCGGCCGATCTCATCCTGCCGGTCCGTTGCCTGAACGGCCACTTCCAAATCGCCATCGGCAATCTTGCGCGCGGTCACGGACAGGTCTTCCATGGGCGCAAACATCCGCCGGGTGACCCACCAGATCAGACCGACAATGGGCACCAGGCAGAGAAACCCGGACAGAATCGCGCCATAGGTGATCCGGTCCGCCGCAGCCGACAATTCCGTCTGCTTGACCGCTTCGATGATCCCGTAGGGCGTATCTTCGAACCTGTCCCTTGCCTCTGCATAGCGGAAGTCGCTGCCGTCCAGACGGATCAGGCGGTCGCCAGCCGAAATATCACTGAGTGCGTAAACGGCTGCAGCCCGGCCCTTGGCATCCAGCTTGACCAGTTTTCCGGCTGCATCCTCAAGCAGGTTTTGCTCGCTGTCGCCAAGCCCGGTCTTTTCATTCATCAGCCCGGCCAGGCGCTCCATGTCCGCCGTAAAGGCAATCGCACCGAAGAACTTGTCCAGATAGAAGACCGGAGCCGCCAGCACCAGGGCAACCTGACCGTCTTTGCCGACCTGGAAGCCGGAGGAAAAGATCTGCCCGGCCTCAAGGCTCTGGTTCTCTGCCGCTGCATAAAGGCCTGCCATGGCAACTTGCACCGGCGTTCCCCGGATCTCTGCATCCTTAACATTACGGGCAAATTCCGGCCCTTTGCGGTAGGAATAGGTGATGTCCCCTTCCGGGTTGGACAGGGCCACATCGGAGAACAGGCCCTGGGAGACAACCTCCTGATAGACCGGGTGCACAACCTTGTGATTGTTCACATAGTAGTTCGATTCATCCGGCTCCACCAGCAAGTGGCGCTCTTCAACGGGATGCGGATTGTCCGTCACGAAAATCTTGCGAAGGGTCTCGGTCTGACCTTCCTTGAGGTTCTTCCAGCCGACGAGCGTCTTCATCAGGCTGTCCTTGGCCTCCTTCAAGGACACGAAGAAGGTGGCGCTATAGGTCACTTGATCGAGCGCCAGTTCCAGAGCCTTCTGTTTGGCCTTGGTCGCGCTCTTCAGCCCGTTATCCGCCTGCCCGTTCGCCACATCCCGCGACAGGGTCGAGGTCACGGTGACGATGGCCACGCACATGGTCAGGGCACCAGCCAAGAACATGAGAACGAGCTTGGATGAAAGCCGCTTGCGCATAAAATCCCCCCGGAAACTTGTCGTTTGATCTAGGCAGACAATCTCCAACAAACCCTTAACCAACCGTAAGCGGATTAGGCATTTCTTACAATCATAAGTGGGGACGTGAGAAAAAAGGGCTATTCCGGCTCGGAGAACAGGCCCATCTGACCAGCCTCAAGCCGGTCGGGCACAGCCAGGCCCAAATGCGCAAATGCCATCTGGGTCAAGATGCGGCCCCTTGGGGTGCGCTGCAGGAATCCATTCTGGATCAGATAAGGTTCGACAATTTCTTCGATGGCGTCCCTGGGCTCGGACAACGCGGCCGCAATGGTCTCAATGCCGACGGGACCGCCGCCGAAGTTGACGGCAATCTGGTTGAGATAGCGCCGGTCGAGACTGTCCAGCCCGGCCCCGTCCACCTCAAGCTGCAGAAGGGCCCGGTCGGCAAGCGCCCGATCCACCTTCTCAATGCCTTCAACCACGGCAAAGTCCCGGACCCGCCGCAAAAGACGTCCGGCGATGCGCGGCGTGCCGCGCGAGCGTTTGGCGATCTCATGGGCACCGTCTCCGGCCATGCCGATGCCAAGCAAAGCAGCCCCGCGTTTGACGATATGTTCCAGTTCCCCGACCGTATAGAACTGGAGCCGCACCGGAATGCCAAACCGGTCCCGCAAGGGCGTCGTCAGCAGCCCCAGCCGGGTGGTGGCCGCCACAAGGGTGAATTTGGCCAGGTCAATCTTCACCGACCGCGCCGCCGGGCCTTCGCCGATGATCAGGTCGAGCTGATAATCCTCCATGGCCGGATAAAGCACTTCCTCAACCGCCGGGTTCAGCCGGTGGATCTCGTCGATAAACAAAACGTCCCGCTCTTCCAGATTGGTCAAAAGCGCCGCCAGATCTCCGGCCTTGGCGATAACCGGCCCGGAGGTGGCCCGGAAATTTACCCCCAGTTCCCGCGCCATGATCTGCGCCAGAGTGGTCTTGCCAAGGCCGGGTGGCCCGACAAACAAGACATGATCCAAAGCCTCGCCCCGCGCCTTGGCCGCCCCGATAAAGACCTTCAGATTGGCCCGCGCCTGGGCCTGACCGACGAAATCGTCCAGCGTTTGCGGACGCATGGTGCTGTCGATCTCATCGCCGCGGATTTCCGGCGTGACGATGCGGCTGTCATCCGACATGGCTTACCACCACCAGAAGCAAAACAATGAGCAGAAGCGACCAGCCCACCCTGAAAGCATAAAATTTGCGGAACTGATTGCGCACAAAGGGATCATCCGTGTCGATCCGGCGCCCTTTGATCGCGAAGGGGCGATCGCCGACGGACTTGGAAAACAGATGATCGAGATACATGATCCCGCCAATGCCGAGGGTCACGAACACAACCGCGATCACGGCGTAGGTGAAGGCAATCATCTTGCCAGTTCCTTCAAGCCGAGACGGATCAGCGTCTCGGTAGATGCGTCTTCTCCGGCCGATTGCACCGCTTTGGCGACGGCCGCACTTGCCTGCGCCTGTGCATAGCCCAAATTCGCAAGCGCGGAAACCGCTTCGGCCACCGGGCGCGCCGCGGCATTTGCCGCAACACTCTGGGACACGGCAATCGTGCCCTGATCGACCGTGGCAAGGGCGGGCGCCTTGTCCTTCAACTCGCTCAAGATACGCTCTGCCACCCGCTTGCCGACCCCCGGCGCCCGCGAAATCGTGGCTTTGTCGCCAAGCGCGATGGCGTTTGCCACCTCGCTGGCCTTTAAGATGCCCAAAATGCCGAGCGCCACTTTGGCGCCCACGCCCTGAACCGTCATCAGGATGCGGAACCATTCGCGCTCCGCTTCCTGACCGAAGCCGTAAAGGCGGATCATGTCTTCGCGCACGATGGTTTCAATGAACAGCACCGACGCCTCACCTGCACGCGGCAGCCCTTGCAGGATCCGCGACGGGCAATGCACTTGATAGCCAACCCCATGGACATCAAGGATCACATGGTCCTCGCCATAGCTGTCTATGGTTCCTTTGAGCTTGCCGATCATGCGCCCCCCTGTGCGGCCAGACGCGCCGCCGTGCTCGCCCGGTGCTGGGCATGGCAGATGGCGATGGCCAGCGCGTCGGCGGCATCGTCCGAATTGAATGTGGCTCTGGGCATCAGCACCTTCACCATGGCCCGGATCTGCTCCTTTTCCGCATGGCCCGTGCCGACAACGGTCTTCTTCACCAGGTTGGGCGCATATTCGGCCACCGGCAGCCCGGCCTGCGACGGCACCAGCAGAGCGATTCCCCGGGCCTGGCCGAGCTTCAGCGTGGCGCCCGCATCCTTGTTGACGAAGGTATGCTCGACCGCCGCTTCCATCGGTTCATGCCGGGCGACGACGGCGCGCAGGCCCTCATGCAGCTCGACCAGCCGTTCGGCGAGGCTCTTTTTGTTGTCCGACGTGACCGTTCCTGACGCGATGAAAGACAGCCGGTTTCCCGACGCTTCGATCATGCCCCAGCCGGTACGCCTCAGTCCCGGATCAATGCCGAGCAATCGAATCGCATGTACCATGGAACAAATCGGTAACAAAACTTCCCCGTTGACGCCAGACAAAGCGCATCCTACGGCTTGAAAGCCTGTCCAAAACCAGCATCGGACAGCTGATATCAAGACGCCGTGGCGCTGCCTTGATCAGGAAGGAAGAGCATGTTCAACCCGCTCGCTACATTCCCGCCCGGCCTTCTGGCTGTGCTCGCGGCTGTTCTATGCGTGGCAGGCACCGTGCGCGGCTTCACAGGCTTTGGCGGCGGCATGATTTTCATGCCGGTGGCCGCCAGCCTGCTGCCTCCGGCCGTGGCGGCGGCAACCTTTCTGGTAATCGACACAGTGGTCACCCTGCCCCTCGTATTTACAGTTCTGCGCCGCTGTGACTGGGCCACTGTTCTGCCCGCCTGCCTGGGCGCCATTGTGTTTGTTCATTTCGGCGCCTGGCTGCTGGCAACAGCGGACGTTCTTGTGCTGCGCTGGTGCATTTTTGCAATCGTTGCAGCCCTGTTGGCGCTGCTGTTGTCCGGCTGGCACTTGAGATCCCGCCCCGGCCCGGGGCTGTCATTTGCCACCGGCGCCCTGTCCGGTGTGCTGGGCGGAGTGTCCCAGATGTCGGCACCGCCTGTTGCAGCGGTCTGGCTGTCCAGCTCCAGCAATGCCCCGGTGGTCCGGGCCAACCTGATTGTCTTTTTTGTGCTGGCAGGCCTCGGCACCTACTTTGCCTATGCCAGAATCGGCTTCTTCACAGCCGAGGTGGCCGCCCTGCTGGTTCTGGCCGTCCCTGTCTATGGAGCTTCACTCCTTCTTGGCACTTACGGGTTCAAATCCTCCGGCGGGCGCCACTACCGCAAGGCGGCCTATCTCCTGATTGCCCTTGCAGCCCTCACCAGCATGCCCCTGCTGGATCCTTATTTGCGCTGAGTGGCCCTAGGCGGACCGTTTCTGGGCGTCGACCTTGTCCTGCCATTTGGCGCATTTTTCCGCCATAAGCCGGTTCAGTTCCGCCTCAAACTCTTCCTTGCTGTCCGACGCATGAGCCAGCAGGCTTAGCGCGACAATGGCAGCGTCCGCCGCTTCCTCGCGCACATCGGCAAGGGTGTGGTTCTTGTAGGCGCTTCCCGGCGCCTTGGTGACGGACAGAACCGCCTGGGCCAGCTCGCCCGCTTCTTCAGCCAGTTTCAGCGCCCGTTCCTGAAGGGATTTCGGGTCTGCCTGGGTCAGATCATAGATGCGGAACATGGTCTTTCCATTTGGTGTTGAGCGCCAGCCCCCCCCAAAGAAAAACCCCGGCAAGGCCGGGGTCTTCAAAGCGTTGGTCAATCGCGCCTCAAGAGGCCAGCGCAGCCATGGTTTCCTCGTCCACATCGAAATTCGAATAGACGTTCTGGACGTCATCATCGTCTTCCAGCATGTCGATGAGTTTCATGAGGGTCTGGGCCTTGTCTGCATCGACCGGTGTCAGGTTCTGCGGCTTCCAGATGATCTTGGTAGAATCGGCTTCCCCCAGCGCTTCTTCCAGAGCTTTGGCAACGTCGTTCAGGTCTTCAAAGGCCGTGTAGATGGTGTGCCCGCTCTCGTCGGACTGAACGTCTTCAGCACCTGCCTCAATGGCGGCTTCCAGGACAGCATCCGCTTCGCCCGCTTCCGGCTTGTAGACAATTTCGCCCACCCGGTCGAACATAAAGGACACGGATCCGGTTTCTCCCAAAGACCCGCCGCATTTGGTGAAATAGGAGCGGATGTTGGAAGCGGAGCGGTTGCGATTGTCGGTCAGAGCCTCAACCACCACAGCAACCCCTGCCGGGCCATAGCCCTCGTAGCGGATCTCTTCATAGTTCTCGCCGTCCCCGGTCTGGGACTTGTTGATGGCCCGCTGGATATTGTCCTTCGGCATGGACTGGGCCTTGGCGTTCTGCACGGCCAGACGCAAGCGCGGATTGGCATCCGGGTCCGGATCGCCCATCTTCGCGGCAACAGTGATTTCCTTGGACAATTTGGAGAACATCTTGGAGCGGGCCGCATCCTGACGGCCCTTGCGATGCATGATGTTCTTGAATTTTGAATGGCCTGCCATGGCTCTTCTCGGTTCTTTGCGGATGATCTTGATGAAAACTGCGCTGCTTATAGGCAAGTTAGCCGCGAAAATCCAGCTTGGTCACGCCGGCTGGCGCAGATCAACGGGCCGCCCCCCAAAAGGACGGCAGCACCGGCTCCAGCCGCCCGCCGATCCGGACCGGGGCGATCCGGGTTGCCAGACCCGTGCGCTCGTCCGTTTCAATCGCCACACCGCTGATGGTGGCAGCCCCTGACGCCGGGCTGAAGCGCCCGCCGGGGATCTTGCGCTGGAACCGGTTCACCGGCTCGTCCTTTTCCATGCCCAGAACACTGTCATAGGCCCCGCACATGCCCGCATCAGACATATAGCCGGTGCCGTGTTCCAGGATCTGGTGATCGGCGGTCGGCACATGGGTATGGGTGCCCACAACAAGGCTCACCCGGCCGTCCAGAAAGTGGCCCAAGGCCTGTTTCTCGCTGGTGGCTTCCGCATGCATGTCGACAATGATCGCATCGGCCACGTCACCGAGCGGGCACTCGTTCACAGCCGCATCAATCGCCGCAAACGGATCATCGAGCGCGTCCATGAACACGCGGCCCATCACATTGGCGACCATGACCCGGGCGCCATTGCGCGCCGTGAACAGATGCGCCCCGCGCCCCGGTGTTCCTTTGGGAAAATTCAGCGGACGCAGCAGCCGGTCCTGCCGTTCGATATAGACCAGCGTGTCGCGCTGGTCCCAGACATGGTTTCCGGTCGTCACCACATCGGCGCCCGCATCCAGCACGTCCTGAAGGATCGCTTCGGTAATGCCAAAACCGGAGGCCGCGTTCTCGCCATTCACAATCACGAAGTCGAGGCCGTTCGCCTCCACAAGAGCGGGCAGTTCCTCGGTCACTGCGGTGCGTCCTGTCCGGCCCACCAGATCGCCCAGAAACAAAATACGCATTCTTCCTCGCCCGGTCAGCCAAACGGCCGGTAGCCGTTTTCGGTCAAAATTCCGTCCAAAGGCCTGTCATGCGCTTCTGCAGGCACCTGGTCAACCTCCTGAATGGAAAAGGCAAGCCCGATGCACAGGAGAGGCCCCTCCCGCTCCAGCGCCGCAAGAGCCGTATCGTAATGCCCCTTGCCATAGCCGATCCGGTTGCCCGTCCCGTCAAATCCCGCCAGCGGCATGAGGACAACATCCGGCCGCACGGCCTCCGCCTCAGGCCCCGGGCCCATGGTGCCGAACCCGGCCTCTACCAGCTCCGCGCCGCGTTCCAGCGTTCTGAACAGAAGATGCGGCTCGGCAACAACCGGCAGGCACAGGCGATGCCCGGTCCGGCGCAGAAGATCAAGAAGCGGCCTGGGATCGATCTCGTCCCGGATCGGCCAGAACCCGGCAACACACGCCCCGTCCGGAAGCGGCAGGCTGTTGCCATGACCGGCAAGCTGCAAGCTCTTTTCAATACGCTCCACCTCCTCCATGGCCCTGCGGCGGGCCAGCACCTGCTTGCGCAGCCGGTCTTTGTGAAGGGCTTGGGCGGAACGGTCGCTCATGGGTCTTTTTAAAACAGAAGGTGAGTGTTCAAAGAGAGGTTTTTCAAGAGGCCGGGAACGGGCCGCCTATACGGGCCCGGCAAAATTGCCTGCCGGAAATGAAGCGCAGCCGTCCGACCGTTGGAAGTGCAATCCCGGGAAACCTACAATGTAGGTGGGCGCCGTATGCAACAGACCACGGTCCGAAGCAGGGACAGCTCCCGAAGGAATGCGTAAGGCCCCGGGGATAATGTTCCTGACGCACCGGGCAGCCGCCCTTCGCATATAAACCGGTGGACCGGCAATTACCAGAGCGGCGTCAAAAATGAGCCGGACTTTGGGCAGACCAATCAGGCCGTTTCGGACGGGCGCAGGCTCTTGGTCAGGCCGTCGGCGAGGCTTTCGATCCGGGTTGCTGCCGTGTTGACTGCCCGGGCCAGTTCCTCTTCGGTCTGGCTCATGTCGTCAAGGGCTGCAACCTGCTGTTGGCGGGCATCGGCCAGCTGGGCTTCCAGGGCCTGAACCTTGCGCTCCAGTTCCGACAACTGGTCGGTGGCCATGATACCGGCCATCACAGTCAACCTCTGATCGCCGATTTCGCCGAAAGCCCCTTTCAGTTCCGTGATCCAGCCGTCGAATCGGGAGGCCAATCCCTGCAGACGGTCTTCCTCCCCGTCGTCGCATGCCATGCGGAAGGATTTGCCATTGATCGTGACTGTTATCTGCGCCATTGCGGTCCCATTCTCCCGGCCTCAGCCTCCATGCGCATCCAGAACGCTGCGGATCGTTTCCATGGCTGTGACAAGTCTGCGGGACACATCCTTGTTGGCCTCTTCCAGGCGGTCTGCCCGTGCCTGGCTTTCATCAAGCGAAGCCGCCAGTTGCGACCGGTCTTCGCCAAGCCGCTGAAGATCATCTTGAAGGGAATTCAAGGACCTGTCCGCATCCATCCGCCGCTGAACCGCAGTTTCCAGATTTCCGACGGCAGCGTCCAACCGCTTTACGGCATCAGCAAGGCTGGTTTTTTCTATGCAGTCGATTTCCGCCATTATTTTAAGTCGTCCTGCCCATTTTTTGCGGCGGCCCGCTTATAAATTCCAAACTCCGAAACTGGTGGTCCGGCACCTGTGGCACAACACGCGCTGAAGTATCTTCCTGCCGCCCCGCCCGGCACGCATGTTTCAGCGAAAAAGCAAACCTCTATCAGTATTACGAGCTTAGGCATCGCACATTCTCCCCGTCAATGGCACCCTTGGCAGAATCCTCAACTCTATGCCTTGCGGCCGGTTGTTTTTCTTTCAGCCTCCGGCAGCCGCAGCTTTAT
The DNA here is from genome assembly GCF_056160985.1 of Roseibium sp. AWQ4_290. NCBI lineage: Bacteria > Pseudomonadati > Pseudomonadota > Alphaproteobacteria > Hyphomicrobiales > Stappiaceae > Roseibium > Roseibium sp. AWQ4_290. Next base: position 187,942 of record NZ_JBSWYG010000004.1, on the reverse strand, counting down.
TGACTTGGGGACCGTTCCTGATATTTGTCTGGCGCCTGAGCGTCACCGGCCCCGCCGGTCATGAGCCAAGACACCAGATTTTGCGCCTTGCCGGACGATTTGCCCCGGTAAAGATGCGTCCTATGCGAGCAACGGGAAGACGATGACCGATCTTGAAAAACACCAGCGCATGGCAAATGCGATCCGCTTTCTTGCCATTGATGCCGTGGAGAAGGCGAAATCCGGTCATCCCGGACTGCCCATGGGTGCAGCCGATATTGCGACGGTCCTATTCACCGAATTTCTGAAATTCGACCCGACCGCCCCGGCCTGGGCCGACCGGGACCGCTTTGTCCTGTCTGCGGGCCACGGCTCCATGCTGCTCTACAGCCTGTTGTATCTGCTGGGCTATGAAGATTTCACCCTGGACGAATTGAAGAATTTCCGCCAGCTCGGCGCGCGCACCGCCGGCCACCCGGAATTCGGCCATGGCGCAGGCATTGAAACCACAACCGGCCCGCTCGGCCAGGGCCTCGGCAACGCCGTCGGTATGGCCATTGCCGAGCGCCTGCAGGCGGACCGGTTCGGCGCGGATCTGGTCGATCACTACACTTACGTACTGGCCGGCGACGGCTGCCTGATGGAAGGCATCAGCCAGGAAGCCCTGACGCTGGCTGGCCACCTGAAACTGAACAAGCTGATCGTGATCTGGGACGACAACGGCATTTCCATTGATGGCCGGGTCGAGATCACCGACAGCACCAACCAGCAGGCCCGCTTCGCCGCGTCCGGCTGGCAGACCATCGACGTGGACGGCCATGATCCGGAAGCCATTGCCGCTGCGATCCGCCAGGCTCAGGCCAGCGACAGCCCGACGCTGATTGCGGCCAAGACCACCATCGGTTTCGGCGCCCCCAGCAAGGCTGGCACCGCCAAGGTCCACGGCGCCCCGCTGGGCGCAGACGAAATCACAGGCACCCGGGACGCTCTCAACTGGCCGCATGCGCCGTTTGAGGTTCCCAGCGACATTCTGGACGCCTGGCGCATTGCCGGGCTGCGCTCCGCCCAGGCTCACAAGGACTGGCAGAAGCGCTTTGCCGAGACGGAGGCCGAAACCCGGGCCGAATTCGAACGCCGCAACCGGGGCGACCTGCCTGCAGGCTTCACCCAGGCAGTGCTGGACTACAAGAAACAGCTTGCCGAAGACCAGCCCACCATGGCGACCCGCAAGGCCTCCGAAGCTGTGTTGACTGTGATCAACGGCGTTGTTCCGGAAACCATTGGCGGCTCGGCGGACCTGACCGGGTCCAACAACACCAAGACCCCGCAAACGGCGCCGGTCACCCCGGACGATTTCTCCGGCCGGTATATCCACTACGGCATTCGCGAACACGGCATGGCCGCCGCGATGAACGGCATGGCGCTTCACGGCGGCATGATCCCCTATTCTGGCGGTTTCCTGATCTTCTCCGACTATTGCCGCCCCTCCATCCGCCTGGCGGCGCTGATGAAACAGCGTGTCATCCATGTGATGACCCACGATTCCATCGGCCTTGGCGAAGATGGCCCGACCCACCAGCCGGTAGAGCATTTCGCCGCCCTGCGCGCGATCCCGGACCTGACCTTCTTCCGTCCAGCTGACGTTACCGAAACGCTGGAATGCTGGCAGCTGTCCCTGGAAAACCGTGACGGCCCATCCGTTCTGGCCCTCACCCGCCAGAACCTGCCGTCCGTGCGCCCGTCCTATGAGGAGCAGAACCAGTGCGCCAAGGGTGCCTATGTTCTGGTAGACAGCGACGAGGACGACGCCGTCACGCTGTTTGCCTCAGGCTCCGAAGTCGAGATCGCGCTGGAAGCCCACAAGGAACTGACGGAAGCCGGCACACCGGTCCGCGTCGTGTCCGTGCCCTCATTCGAACTCTTCGAAGCCCAGTCGGATGACTATAAGGAAGCCGTCATCGGCACCGGCCCGGTCAAGGTGGCCATCGAAGCAGGCATCCGCATGGGCTGGGACCGGTTCATCGGCAATGACGGCATCTTTGTCGGCATGACCGGGTTTGGCGCCAGCGCGCCCTACAAGGCTCTTTACGAACATTTCGGCATCACCAGCGGCGCGGTTGTCGCGGCTGTGAAAGCCAAACTGGACATTTAATCAAAATCAATTCCCGGCGGCTGCCTTTCCTCCATAAGCTGCCGGGGCCCGGGCACAGATGTGCTCTTTATCGCAGCCACCTTTCAGGTGGCCGACCAATGGGCGCCGGATTTCAGGCGGCGCCAGAGTGCGGGAGTGGAAAATGGTAACCAAGGTAGCAATCAACGGGTTTGGCCGCATCGGCCGGAATGTTCTGCGGGCAATCGTGGAGAGCGGCCGCACCGACATTGAAGTCGTTGCAATCAACGATCTCGGACCGGTTGAAACCAATGCGCATCTGCTTCGCTACGATTCCGTCCACGGCCGGTTCCCGGCAGAGGTTTCTGTTGACGGCGACACCATTTCCGTTGGCGGCGGCAAGCCCATTAAGGTGACCGCGATCCGCGACCCGAAGGATCTGCCCTGGGGCGAGCTGGGCGTTGAAGTCGCCCTGGAATGCACCGGCATCTTCACCGCCAAAGAGAAGGCGTCCCTTCATCTGGAAGCCGGCGCCAAGCGCGTTCTGGTCTCCGCTCCGGCCGCTGGCGCCGACAAAACCATTGTCTATGGCGTCAACCATGACAGCCTAACCGCCGAAGACCTGGTCGTCTCCAACGCTTCCTGCACCACCAACTGCCTGTCACCGGTTGCCTATGTGCTCAACGAAGCCGTCGGCATCGAAAAAGGCTTCATGACCACGATCCACTCCTATACGGGCGATCAGCCGACCCTGGACACCATGCACAAGGACCTCTACCGGGCCCGGGCCGCTGCCATGTCCATGATCCCGACCTCCACCGGCGCTGCAAAAGCCGTGGGCCTTGTACTGCCGGAGCTGAACGGCAAGCTGGATGGCGTTGCGATCCGCGTTCCGACCCCGAATGTGTCCGTTGTAGACCTCAACTTCATCGCCAAGCGCGACACGACGGCCGAGGAAATCAACGCTGCGATCCGCGAAGCTGCCGATGGCAAGCTGAAGGGCATTCTGGGCTACACCGACGACAAGCTGGTCTCCATGGACTTCAACCATGACAGCCACTCCTCCGTCTTCCACATGGACCAGACCAAGGTTCTGGACGGCACCTTTGTGCGCATCCTGTCCTGGTACGACAATGAATGGGGCTTCTCCAACCGCATGGCCGACACCGCCATTGCCATGGCAAAGCTGATCTGATCCATGACGCGGATGTGCGGACATCCCCGTTAAGACCCGACCTTGGGGCGGATGCGGAACCTGCGCATCCGCCTTTTCTGTGTGCCTGCCAGCGGAGCTTTCCTTGCTCGAACTTCTGACCGTTATCTCCCTCACTATTGTTGTTGCCATCGTGCCCGGCCCGGATTTTGCCGTCGTTTTGAGAAATGCCCTGATCGGTGGCCGTCTTGCCGGAATCATGACCGCCCTCGGCATTGCGCTGGCCCTCGGCGTTCACGTGACCTACGCTCTGGCAGGCATCGGCCTGATCGTCTCCCAGTCGATCTTTCTCTTCAATGCGCTGAAACTGATCGGCGCCGCCTATCTGATCTTTCTTGGCGTTACCATGTACCGCAGTGCCTCCAAAGAAATGCCGGCAGACACTAAGCTGGCAGGCATGCCGCCGCTGAAGGCCCTGCGCTGGGGCTTTTTCACGAATGTGACCAATCCCAAGGCCACCATGTTCGCGCTCAGCGTGTTTCTGCAGGTCACCTCCCATGAAACCCCGCTCTGGACCCAGATCGGCTACGGGGTGATCATGGCCAGCGGCGTCTTTTTGTGGTTTGTTCTGGTCACCCTGTTTTTCACGCTTCCGTCGGTCCGTCTTCAGTTCACCCGCGCCAAGATGTGGCTTGAACGGTCCTTCGGCATTTTGCTGACCCTGTTCGGCATCGGCATTGCCGTCACCACCAATTCGACCCGTCCCTGACACAGGTGCCCCCATGACTTTCAAAACTCTCGACGATCTTTCCGACCTCACCGGCAAGCGCGTTCTGGTGCGTGTCGACCTGAATGTGCCGATGGAAGACGGCAAGGTCAGCGACACGACCCGCATCGAGCGGGTTCTGCCGACCTTGAGCGAGCTGTCCGGCAAGGGCGCCAAGGTGGTTCTTCTGGCCCATTTCGGCCGTCCCAAGGGCGAGCGCGTGGCCGGCATGTCTCTGGCTCCGGTCGCGCCCGCCGTAGCCCAGTTGCTCGGCAAACCGGTCGCCTTTGCCAATGACTGCATCGGCCAGCCTGCCGCAGACGCCGTTGCAGCGATGGCGGACGGGGACGTGCTGCTGCTGGAAAACAGCCGCTACCACAAGGGCGAGGAACAGAACGATCCGGAGTTCGCCAAGGCCTTGGCCGCAAATGGCGACCTTTATGTGAACGATGCCTTTTCCGCAGCTCACCGGGCGCACGGCTCGACCGAAGGCCTGGCGCGGCTTTTGCCCGCCTATGCCGGGCGCACCATGCAGGCGGAACTGGAGGCCCTGAGCTCCGCCCTCGGAGCGCCGGTCCGGCCCGTCGTGGCCGTGGTCGGCGGTGCGAAAGTGTCTTCCAAGATCGATCTTCTGGAAAATCTGGTGTCCAAGGTCGACATGCTGGTGATTGGCGGCGGCATGGCCAACACCTTCCTGGCGGCCGAAGGCATTGACGTGGGCAAATCCCTTTGCGAACACGATCTTGCCGATACGGCCAAGCGGATCATGGCAGCCGCCAAGGCTGCGAACTGCAAGATCCTGCTGCCGGAAGACTGTGTTGTGGCCAAGGAATTCAAGGCCGACCCGGACACCAGCGTGACACCGCACACCGGCATTCCTGCCGACGGTATGGTGCTGGATGCGGGCCCGGTTGCCATTGACGCCATCAAGGCCGCCTTTGCCGATGCCAAGACCCTGGTCTGGAACGGCCCGCTCGGGGCATTCGAGCTGACCCCGTTCGACAAGGCCACGGTTGAAACCGCCCGATATGCGGCGGAACTGACCAAGGCCGGCAAGCTGAACTCCGTGGCTGGCGGCGGCGATACGGTCGCGGCCCTCAATCATGCCGGTGCAGCCGCCAGCTTCTCCTACGTGTCCACCGCAGGCGGGGCTTTCCTGGAATGGCTGGAGGGCAAGGACCTGCCCGGCGTGAAAGCCCTTGAGGCCTGACCCCGCCACAAAAGACCCCAAAAAGGAGGAGATCATGCAGCGCTGCTTTGCCAACATCCTGACCGAAGAGGTGGCTGTCACTGCCGCCTTTTACGAAGAGCTTCTGGGATTGCAGCCCGCCTTCTCCTCAGACTGGTTCGTCAATCTGGTGGATCCCGAAACACCCGGACTGGAACTGGGAATCCTGCGCCAGTCCGCCGACAGTGTGCCCGCGAGGGCACAGCGGGCCCCTGCCGGGGTCATCCTGACCTTTGTGGTCGACAATTGCGATGCGGTTTATGAGCGCGCTCTGGCCGCCAAGGCCAATATCGTGGAAGCGCCGCGCGAAATGCCCTATGGCCAGAGGCGAATGGTGCTGCGCGATCCGGCGGGAACCTTTATCGACATCAGTTCGCCCGTTTGAGACACCTGGCGCCGCCACAGGGTCCGGCCTGTGCCCTTGTGGCGGATTAATTTGCGAACCAAATTAATTCTCTTCGGAAAATTTCCCGCAGGTGCTTGTAGTTTAATTGATTTAAGCGCTCGCCACGCTCTTTCCATCACCGAAAATCTTGTTAGAACGACGGAGCTTGACGCATCGTTCGTCCCGTTTGCACTTTTTCACCAACGAGCGGCGCACGGAACCGGACTCAGGGAGTTAATTGATGGCTCGTATTACCCTTCGCCAGTTGCTTGATCACGCCGCCGAGAATGACTACGGCGTCCCGGCCTTCAATATCAACAATATGGAACAGGCCCTTGCGATCATGGCGGCGGCGGATCAGACCGACAGCCCGGTGATCATCCAGGCCTCCCGCGGGGCCCGCGCCTATGCCCATGACGTGATGCTGAAACACATGATGGACGCGGTGGTGGAGATCTACCCCCATATTCCGGTCTGCGTGCATCTGGACCACGGCAATGCACCCCAGACCTGCATGACCGCAATCCAGGCCGGGTTCACCTCGGTCATGATGGACGGATCCCTGGAAGCGGACGGCAAGACCCCGGCGGATTGGGTCTATAATGTAGACGTCACCAAGACCGTGACCGACATGGCCCATCTCGGCGGCATTTCCGTAGAAGGGGAACTCGGCGTGCTCGGCTCCCTTGAAACCGGCATGGGCGACAAGGAAGACGGCCATGGCGCGGAGGGCAAGCTGAGCCACGACCAGCTTCTGACCGACCCGGAAGAAGCCGTCAAATTCGTTCAGGAAACCAAGGTCGACGCGCTTGCCATTGCCATGGGCACCAGTCACGGCGCCTACAAGTTTACCCGCAAGCCGGACGGCGAGATCCTGGCGATGCACGTGATTGAGGAAATCCACCGCCGCCTGCCGGACACCCATCTGGTGATGCACGGCTCGTCCTCCGTACCGCAGGACCTTCAGGACATCATCAACCAATATGGCGGCGAGATGCCCCAGACCTGGGGCGTGCCGGTGGAGGAAATCCAGCGCGGCATCAAGAACGGCGTGCGCAAGATCAATATCGACACAGACAACCGCATGGCCCTGACCGGCCAGATCCGCAAGGTTCTGAGCGAAAATCCGGGCGAATTCGATCCGCGCAAATACCTGAAACCGGCCCGCGAAGCCATGCAGAAACTGTGTGTTGAACGGCTGGAAGCCTTCAACACCGCCGGACAAGCCTCCAAGATCGCGAAGATCGCCACCCTGTCCGACATGGCGGCGCGCTATCAAAATGGCAGCCTCGACCCGAAAATCGGCTGACCGCCCGGGCAAAACACGAAATCGCGCATTTTGTTGAAAGAGGGGCCTTGCGTCCCTCTTTTGCCGTCTTTAGGGACAAGAACCCGTAACTGGAACTTTGCCTGTCAGGACCGTGACCCCGTGAACCGCCCGCGCCTCTTTCTTGTGACCCCGCCCCAATTCGACGCTGCGGAGCTTGCCGTCCGGCTTGAAAACGCCTTTTCGGGCGGCGATATCGCCTGCGTGATGATCTATATGCCCGGGGCGGCCACCAAGGATGTTCAACAGGCGGCGGACATCCTCGTGCCCATCATTCAAAAAGGCGGGGCTGCGGCCATCGTCTACCGGGACACCCAGGCAGCAGGCCGCAGCGGCGCCGACGGCGTTCATGTGGACACCTCCCTGGACGACCTGAAACTGGCCGTGGACAGCTTTCAGCCAGAGCGGATTGTGGGCACCGGCGGCACCAAGCTCAAACATGATGCCATGGAATGGGCCGAGACTGGGGTCGACTATATTTTCTTCGGCAAACTGGACCTTGCCGAAAAGGAAACGGCCCACGACAAGACCCTGACCAGCGCCGCCTGGTGGGCAGAGCTGTTTGAGACCCCCTGTGTGGCGCTGGCCGGCAACACGCTGGACACCCTGGCCGATGTCGCCGCCACCGGCGCTGACTTTGTTGCGCTGAAAGAGGCCGTCTGGCAAGCGGGCGCCGACAGCCGCGCCATTGTTGAACAGGCCAACACCATTTTGGATGCCCACCCTTTCCCTGACGTGGATTGAACACAGGAGACGGCGCCTTGAAGACTGCGGGAGACGCACTGATGCAGACCGGGAGCAGCCGGTCCTGCCAGGACCAAAGCGCCGCTGCCAACGGATCCAAGGCCGCCTTTGCGGCCGCAGTCCTGCTTGCGCTGACCTCCCTGCCCGTCCAGGCAGAAGACCCGGCCCCCAAGGCCGCCCAGCCTGCAGACGCTGCGGCCGAAAGCGGAGTGGCAGCCGAGGCTGACACCGGATCTGCAGCAGCCCCGCCGCAAGAGGGCGAGGACCGCCCGAAACACGCGCTGATCGATGTCACCACCAAGGACAGAACCCTTTACAGCATTGTCGATGCCGGGCCGCCGGATCTGGAAAAAGGCGAGACCGCCAATGCCGCAACCGCCTATAGCGCGTTCCAGCGGGGCTGGTATCTGACCGCCGTTGGCATTGCCACTCCGCTGGCGGAAAAAGGCGACATGGCCGCCCAGGCCCTGCTCGGCGTGATGCATGAGGAAGGGCTTGGCATCCGCAAGGATATGGCCAAGGCGGCGGACTGGTACAGTCTGGCCGCAGCGGCCGGGGACACGGGCTCCGCCCTGCAGCTGGCCCAGCTTTATCTGCTGGGGGCCGGGGTCAAGGAAGACAAGGCCAAGGCGGCAGACCTCTTCGAACAGGCTGCCAAGGCGGGCAATGCCTCTGCACTTTACAATCTGGCCCTGCTTTATCAGGAAGGCGCCGGACGCCCGTTTGACGAGAAGAAAGCCCGGGAACTGCTGGAAGAGGCAGCCCAGAAAAACGACCCGGAAGCACAATATGCGCTGGGCCTGTCCTATCTGGAATCCCAGACCGGCCTCAACGATCCCAGCAAGGGCGCCTTCTGGCTCGGACGCGCCGCCCGGCGCGGCAATGTGTCCGCGCAAGTTTATTACGCGATCCTGCGGTTCCAGGGCAAAGGCGTGGAACCGAATGAACAGGAAGCCGCCGACTGGTTCGAGCGGGCGGCCATGGCGGGCAATCCGGTGGCCATGAACCGGCTGGCCAGGATCTATGCCTATGGCCGGGGCCGCGAACAGAATTTTGCCGCCGCTGCGGCCTGGCACCTGACGGCCCGCGCCCTCGGCGTTCCCGATTTCAAGCTCGACCGGATCGTGGAAACCCTGGATGACACCACCTTGTCAATCGCCCGCCAGCAGGCGGAGCGGTATTCGGCAACCCTGATGCCGCCCACTGAGGACCCGGCGAAGTCCTCCCCTTAAGGCTCTGTTTGTGGGCCGCCCGAAGAGCTCCGGTGCCTCCGTAGTTTCCGCAAAGGCGCTGGTGCCGCTGCGAGGCAAAGGCGGCGCAAACGCCCCTGCCCCGGCCGAACATGAAGAGAACATGCCTTTTTTCCTTGAAACCGCCCCGCTTTTGTGGTGGACAGGCGCGAGCAAATTCTGGCGCCCTTGCCGAAGGCCGGGGACCGCGCTGCTTCAGATCCTAACAATTGATAAAGTCGGTCGTTCCATGAAAATCAACGGTAACGAAATCAAGCCCGGTAACGTGCTTCAGCATCAGGACACCCTCTGGGCCGTGGTCAAGGTCCAGCACGTGAAACCGGGCAAAGGCGGCGCCTTCGCGCAGGTCGAAATGAAAAACCTGCTGGATGGCCGCAAGCTCAACGAGCGCTTCCGCTCTGAAGACAAGGTCGAGCGCGTCCGGCTGGAACAGAAGGACTTCCAATATCTTTACACCCAGGACGACATGCTGATTTTCATGGACACGGAAACCTATGAGCAGCTGGAACTTCAGTCCGATTTCGTTGGCGACCGCGCGGCCTTCCTGCAGGATGGCATGATGGTGACGGTGGAGCTCCATGAAGAGCGCCCGATCGGCATCACCCTGCCACAGCATGTTACGCTGGAAATCAGCGAGGCGGATGCGGTGGTGAAGGGGCAGACCCAGTCGTCCTCCTACAAACCCGCCCTGATGGAAAACGGTGTCCGCGTGATGGTGCCGCCGTTCATCACCGCCGGTGAAAAGATCATCGTCGACACCGGCACCCTGGAATATGTCCGCCGCGCGGACTGATTTTCCGGCACGATCCCTATCAAATGGCGCGCCCGCAAGCGGGCAGCGCCCAAAAACAAGTGACACGCAATGGCCCGCACAGCACTCCTCAACGTTATGGTTCAAGCCGCCATCAAGGCCGGGCGCAGCCTGGTCCGCGATTTCGGCGAAGTGGAAAATCTCCAGGTGTCCCGCAAGGGGCCGGGGGATTTTGTGTCCGCCGCCGACCGCAAGGCGGAGGAGATCCTGCGCGCTGAGCTGAGCAAGGCCCGCCCGACATATGGTCTGGTGATGGAAGAAAGCGGCGAAGTGGACGGGACGGACGGCCAGCACCGCTGGCACATCGACCCCCTCGACGGCACCACCAACTTTCTGCACGGCATTCCGATATTCGCCACCTCCATTGCACTGGAACGGGCGGGCGAGATCGTGGCCGGGGTGATCTTCAATCCCGTGATGGACGAGCTTTACACCGCCGAGCGTGGCCGGGGCGCCTTCCTCAATGACCGCCGCCTGCGAGTGGCGGGCCGTATGGAACTGCCGGAAATGCTGTTCGGAACCGGCCTGCCCTTCATCGGCCGGGGCGACCATGGCAGGGCCCTGCGCGAACTGCGCTATATCATGCCGGAAGTCTCCGGCATCCGCCGCAACGGCGCTGCTTCCCTGGATCTCGCCTGGACCGCCTCCGGGCGTCTCGACGCCTATTGGGAGCACAATCTGAATTCCTGGGACATCGCTGCGGGGCTTTTGATGGTACGCGAGGCCGGCGGCTTCGTCAGTGACCTTCAGGGCAAGAACAAGATGCTGGAGAGCGGCGATGTGGTTGTCGGCAACGAATTCGCCCACAAACACCTGCTGCGCCTTTTGAAACAGGCTGAAGCCGCGTCTTGAGCCCCCTCTCGACCCGGGGACACACTACCGGGCCCTCTGAAAACGGCACGTCCCTTCCATGAGGCCGCCGTTTTTGGAGCAACAACCGCGCCTCACCCGTTGCCTTGCAACAGGTCAGCCGTTATCGGGCCTTCTTTTCCCGCTTTTCAGATTTAATTGCCTTTCCGCCTTAATTCGAGGTTTTCAAGGTATTAAAAATCACGCTATCAAGGAATTACCTCTTTAAAAGGTGATTGATAGCGCAATATGGCCCGTGAATTTGATCCTTACAGTTTGTCCAGCCCGAAGGCCTACCTGACGTTCATGATCATCTTTCTGGTGATCGTTGCCTTCATCGCTTTCATCCTGTTTCCGCAAATCTCCACTGCCTTCATGAGCAATCCAGGCCTGAACGGCCTGATTGTGTTTGTCGGCGGCTTCGGAATTCTGCTCCTGTTCGGCAGGGTGATCCGCCTGTTTCCGGAAATCTCCTGGGTGAACAGTTTCCGGATCGGCGACCCCGCCCTCGACACACGCTCGCCGGTGCTGCTCGCACCGATGGCCGCATTGTTGGGCAACAAGTCCGGAAATATGGCGCTGACGCCGACAACGGCACGCTCCATCCTTGATTCCATCGGCATGCGCCTGGAGGAATCGCGGGAAATGTCCCGCTATCTCACCGGTCTGCTGGTGTTTCTGGGCCTTCTCGGCACATTTTGGGGCCTGTTGCAGACCGTCAGCTCCGTCGGGGCGACCATCCAGTCCCTTGATGTGGGCTCGGGCGATGCCAATGTGATTTTCGAAGATCTGAAAGCCGGGCTTGAAGCGCCCCTGTCCGGCATGGGCACCGCCTTTTCGTCCTCCCTATTCGGCCTGACCGGATCCCTGGTGCTCGGTTTTCTCGACCTTCAGGCGGGCCAGGCCCAGAACCGGTTCTACAATGAGCTGGAAGACTGGCTGTCCACCGTCACCGATATTGACCCGGAAGACGGGGTGTTCAGTTCGCCCGATTCTCCTGGCGTTGAACAGATCCAGGCCTCCATTCAGGCCCTCCAGCAAAGCCTTGAGGACAGTGGCAGCAAAAACGCCACCCAGGCCATGGCCAATCTGGCCGAAGGCATTCAGGGACTTGTCAAACATGTGCGCTCCGAACAGCAGATGATGCGCGACTGGGCGGAAGCCCAGGGCGAACAGCAAAAGCGGATCGAGGGTCTTTTGAGCTCTATTGCCGCCGCCTTTGACCGCGCCAAGGAGTGACACCGTGACACCAGCAAAGCCGGGAGCACAGTAAATGGCCGCAGGACTGCGGGGCCGCCGCCGCGCCCAGCAAACGGATTACTGGCCCGGCTTCGTGGACGCGATGGCAACGCTGCTGCTCGTCATCATCTTTCTGCTGTCGATCTTCATGATCGCCCAGTTCTTCCTGTCCCAGCAGTTGTCCGGGCGGGACACGGTGCTGAACCGCCTGAACGCCCAGATCAGTGAACTGACCGAACTTCTGGCCCTGGAACGGGCCAGTTCCGGGGAGCTGGAAGACACGATCCTCGGGCTGCAGGCCAGCCTGTCGGATGCCCAGGCGGAGCAGACGCGCCTGCAGGGGCTTCTGGACAGCAGCTCCGGTGAGGCGGATGCCGCCGGCGGCCGGGCGGCCCGGCTGGAGAACCTTCTGGACGACGAAAAACAGGTCAGTCAGGAAGCCCTTGCCCAGGTGGAGCTGCTCAACCAGCAGATCTCCGCCCTGCGCCGCCAGATCGCCGCTGCCAATGCGGCCCTGGAAGCCTCCGAAGCCAAGGAGGCGGAAAGCCAGGCCAAGATCGCCAGCCTCGGCAAACGGCTCAATGCGGCCCTGGTCCAGCGGGTTCAGGAACTCTCCCGTTACCGGTCGGACTTTTTCGGGCGCCTGCGCGAAATCCTGTCCCAACGCTCCGATATTTCAGTGGTGGGCGACCGCTTTGTGTTCCAGTCCGAAGTCCTGTTTGATTCCGGTTCGGAAGACATCAACCCGGCCGGACGCCAGGAGCTGGACAAGCTGGCCGACGCCATTCAGGAGCTGAGCGGCCAAATCCCGGATGAAATCAACTGGGTCCTGCGGGTGGACGGCCACACCGATGCCCGGCCCCTGTCCGGCACCGGGCGCTTGCGCAACAACTGGGAACTGTCGGCGGCCCGGGCCATTTCCGTCGTGCGCTACCTGATTGAACGGGGTGTTGACCCCAAACGCCTGGTCGCAGCCGGGTTCGGCGAGTTCCAGCCGCTGGAGGCGGGCGATAGTCCGGAAGCACTTGCCAAGAACCGGCGCATCGAATTGAAGCTCACGGAACGCTGAGGGCGTCCGGAAAAACCTCCCGGGCCCTGGTCAGCAGCGCCGAATAAACAGGAGCGAAAGCGGTTCCCGTGCCCTTTCTAAAAGGCCATTGGCAGCTGATTGCGGTCACTTTGCTGCTGTTTGTGCTGTGGCCAACACCGGTCGCCCTGCCGCTCAAGATTCTCATCGTCTTTCTGCACGAACTGGCCCACGCCCTTGTTACCCTTTTGACCGGTGGATCGGTCGTGGATCTGTCCCTGACAATCCATGAGGGCGGGCATGTGCTCTCGCGCGGCGGCAACCGTTTTCTGATCCTTTCGGCCGGCTATCTCGGATCGCTGGTCATCGGTCTCGCCCTTCTTGTGATTGCCCTGCGCACGGAGGCCGACCGCTCTGCGCTGGCAGCCCTTGGCGGCCTGACCCTTGTGGTGACCGTGCTGTATGTCCGTGACCTCTTTGCCCTGATCTTTTGCGCCGCCACGGGGCTTGCCATGCTGGCCACGGCCCGCTACCTGAGCCGCCCTATCAATGACATGGTGCTGCGGGTCATCGGCCTCTCGAGCGTTCTCTACGTCCCCTATGACATCTTCGATGACACCATCCGCCGGTCCGGTGCGCGTTCCGACGCGGCCATGCTGGCGGAGGAATTCGGCGGCCCCACCCTGTTCTGGGGCGGCCTCTGGCTGATCTTGAGCCTTGTGGCTATTGCCGCCTGCCTGCGCTTCGGGCTCGGGCCCAGCAGCAATCTGAACATCAAGACAAAACGCAGGTAATTCCCCGCGTCCAGACAGCAAAGCGCCGCCCTCTGGAACCAGACGACGGCGCTTCTGTTGCTTTAAATTCAAGAGCCTCGGACGATAAGTCTGCACGATGCTCAAATGTAAATCACGCTTCGATGGATTTGTCTTTTGCAGGCAAAAGACGCTTATTTGAACGCCGCGTCCGGGTCCTCGCTCACCACATCTTCGGGTTCTTCGGCATCATCCGCTGCGTCCTCTTTCAGCGAATTAAGCTTGGCAAACACGGCGTCGGCGTCGATTTCCTCTTCCTCCTCACGCTGGACCGGCTGAGTCGGGTCGAGCGAGAAGGCAGCCGCAATGGCGTCTTCGCTGGTGCTGTCTTCCACCGGCATCAGGGTCTGCACCGGTTCGCCTGCTATCGGCTGCGGAGCGTTCTTCGCCGCCTTTTCCACTTCCATGTCCAGCTCAAGCTGGCTGCACAGGCCGAGCGTGACCGGATCGGACGGGGTCAGGTTGGCCGAATTCCAGTGGGTGCGGTCACGGATGGCGGCAATGGTCGGCTTGGTGGTGCCGACAAGGCGCATGATCTGCGCGTCTTTCATTTCCGGGTGGTTGCGCACCAGCCACAGGATCGCGTTCGGGCGGTCCTGACGGCGGGACACCGGCGTATAGCGCGGCCCCTTGCGCTTGGCTTCCGGTACCACCACCTTGGAGCCCTGCAGTTTGAGCTGGTAATTCGGATCGTTCTGAGCCTTTTCGACTTCTTCGCGCGTCAGCTGGCCGGTCAGGATCGGGTCGAGACCCTTGATGCCCTGGGCTGCTTCCCCATCCGCAATCGCCTTGACCTCCAGCGGGTGCAATTTGCAGAAGGATGCGATCTGAGTGAAGCTCAGAGCCGTGTTGTCCACGAGCCAGACGGCGGTGGCCTTCGGCATAAGCGGCGTGTTCGCCATCAGATAAATTCCTCTCGTGTGCTCCCCCGCCCGTCAGGGCGAAAAAGCGGTGTTCCATTTCTATTTCATGGGAAGTGGCGCGAATATAGGCCGAAACCTGCGGAAAGGCAAATCCGCTTCGCGCCCCCGCCCGGGCCCGCACAGCGCGGTGAAAGCGCCCGCCCCCGCCCCGCCGGTCATCCGGACTTAATCCCCGGTTGTCAAAACGATTTTTCCAATGTGGCCGGAGCTTTCCATGCGCCGGTGCGCTTCGGCTGCCTGCTCCAGCGGAAAGGTGGAGTCCAGGACCGGCTTCACCTTGCCCGATTCGATCAGCGGCCAGACCTTGGCTTCAAGGCTTTCCGCAATCGCTGTCTTGAAGGCATCGCTGCGCGGGCGCAGGGTTGAGCCCGTATGTACAAGCCGCTTCACCATGAGCCGGGAGAAATTGACGTTTTCAGAAACCCCGTTCAGCGTTGCAAGCTGACAGATACGCCCCTCCACGGCCGCGGCTTTCCAGTTCCGTTCCACATAGTCGCCCCCCACCATATCGAGGATCACGTCGACCCCTTTCCCGTCCGTGATCTCCAGAATACGTTTTTCAAACCTCTCTTTCCGGTAGTTGATCACATGATCGGCCCCTAGTGCCTTGACCGCCTCCGCCTTGTCTTCCGAGCCGACAGTGGTGAAAACCTCTGCCCCGAAGACCTTGGCCAGCTGGATGGCGGTTGTGCCGATCCCCGATGTGCCGCCGTGAACCAGAAAACGTTCGCCCGCGCTCAAGCCGCTCCGGTCAAAGACATTGGTCCAGACGGTGAAGAACGTTTCCGGGAGCGCTGCCGCCTCGATCAGGGACAGGCCTGCGGGAACCGGCAGTGCGTGCCCCTCCGGCATCTTGCAATAGGTGGCGTAGCCTCCCCCAGGGGTCAAAGCCGTCACCAGGTCCCCTGGCGCATAGCGGGTCACATGCGCCCCGCAGGCCACAACTTCCCCCGCCGCCTCAAGGCCCGGCAGATCGGACGCCCCGGCCGGAGGCGGATAGGCCCCTTTGCGCTGAAGCACATCCGGCCGGTTCACCCCGGCCGCCGCCACGCGGATCAAAATCTCCTCCGGCCCCAGGTCCGGCAGGGGCCGGATTTCCGGTTTCAAGACCTCCGGCCCCCCCGGTTCGGAAATCGCAAGTGCGGTCATGGTATCCGGCAGGTTTTGCATGGAGAGACATTCCTATGGTTCATTTTGGGACGGTCAGGCCCGCTCGCGCCTGATTTATGGTTAAGATATGGGCTGGTTTCCGAAAAGAAACCTTGCCATGGAAGGACACTTCGGTAGAGATGGGGTGTCACGCTTCAGGGAACGAGACAATGGGTCTTTTTGACGAAGATGTCCCCAAAAAATCCGGACCTGCAAAAATCAGCGTCGGAGACGATCTGTCGAGCCTGTCGGAAAACGAGCTTTCTGAACGGATCGCCGCCCTTGAAGCGGAAATTAACCGTACGCAGCAGGAACTGAAACAACGCAGCACTATTCGCGATGCAGCCAATTCCATTTTTAAATGAAGCCTTGTAAGTTGTTACATATTTTCTGAAAATCTACGTAAACTCCTTTTAACTTTCATGCTTCAAGTGGGTAAAATTTTACCTGTTTACCTACTGTTAATCTTTCCAAAGTATAAATGACCTCATCCAGACATCTGGATGTGAGTGGCTCCTGTCCACTCTGTTTGACGCCTCCCTGTTAAAGACTCAGAGCCGCATCTTCGCGGCTCTTTTTTTTGTCCGGGCGCCATAGTATCCTCACTTCATTCTGGTTAACCGCCTCCTCAGAAGCGGAACTGGCATACGGATTGCTCAACAATTGGCATGAAGACGCGCAGCGTTTCGAAACGGGACATTCGAGACAGAATGTTCCGGCCCGGGACAGAGTTTTAAAAATGCGCGGCACACCGGAAGACTAGTTTGAGGCGCAGTAACCCATGACGGAAGACATGAAAAAAGCCGGCGGCCCTGTAGACGCAGTTCACATTGCGCACCACCTCGCCAATTCGGACAACTTCCAGAACCTTTTTCAGGAAGGCATGTCGCTCGTTGAGGAAACCGCCATGTATCTGGATGGCGAGGGCCGCGAGGAAGCCAAGCACCTGCCCCGCCCCGCCTCCCTCGCCTACGCGACGGAATCCATGCGCCTGACCACCCGCCTGATGCAGCTGGCCTCCTGGCTGCTGCTGCAACGCGCGGTCAATGAGGGGGAAATGTCCCACGAGCAGGCTGGCAGCGAAAAGAACAAGGTGCGCCTGGACAAGCTCAGCAGTTCCATGGGCGGCCCCGCCTGGCAGGACCTGCCCGGCAACTTGAAGTCCCTGGTCGAACGCTCCACTCGTCTCCAGGAGCGCGTCGTGCACCTGGACAAGATGCTGTACCGCAAGGGCCTGGACGAGCATCCGGTCGAAGCGATCAATGACAACCCGGTCGCATCCCAGCTCAACCAGCTGCACGCCGCTTTCGGCAATCTCGGCTAGATCTAGCCCCACCTGCCAACCAGCTTCCAAGCCGCCCTCCGGGCGGCTTGTTGTGTTTAAAGGCAATCCATACCAAGCGCAGAACCCTGCGGAGATCCGGGACCAGCGCCCCTGCCTTCCCGGCCTTTTGCTCATACCAAGCGCACTTGATGATGACCTATTTGATGCCCCAATTCCGTTCAACGGCTAGGCGCATCGCGCGACCCGGTCTGGTTGACCGGACAAGCGGTGCAACGATGTCCGTTGGGCGGAATTGGGGCACCGGAGGCCGCGCTTGGAGGGACTCCGGACGTTGTCGCACGTCTGGCCCGATACCCCGTATCGGCCTGCGACGCGCTCCTAGCCGAAGACCATCCAAGCACGGTCAAATAGGTCATCATCAAGTGCGCTTGGTATCAGCCCGCTGAGCCCGGCCGCATCTGCGCCTTGGCTGCCAAATCGTTATGAGAGGCGGCAGCGTTTCTTCCTCTTAATCTTGAGGAGACCCAGCAGCCCCTCTCGAAAGATGCGCTGCGGGGTCTGAACAAGCGGCCAATGCTTCGAGACAGGCTGTCAGCCTTCCTAAAGATGAGGCAGCGCGGAGATTGGGCTTGAGACTTGCCGCCCGCTACGCCAACGAACGCCGCCAAGGCGCCTGCAAAACAGCGCCGGAAACGCAAAAAACCCGGCCAACGGCCGGGTTTTCAACATCTGACAGGCCGAATGGCTTAGGAGCCGAGGAAGCCTGCGAACTTGTTCTTGAAGCGGGACACCCGGCCGCCGCGGTCCATAAGCTGACGGTCACCACCGGTCCAAGCCGGGTGGGACGAAGGGTCGATGTCGAGCTGCAGGGTGTCGCCTTCCGCACCATAGGTGGAGCGGGTGGTGAATTCGGTACCATCGGTCATGACGACCTTGATGGTGTGATAGTCGGGATGGATATCCGCTTTCATGACCGGTCCTTTCAAGCGCTTGAACGCGTCTTTCCCTGAAAGCCTGCTCATCAGCGCAAAACGAGATTAAAGGCCGCCGATCCGGAAGCGGACGCAGCCCTCAGAAACATGAGGCGGGGATATACCCCAAGGCGGCAGGCAAGACAAGAGGCAAATTCCCGCAATCCATCTTTCCTGTCAAAGCATTTGTTGCAAGCCTCCGGCCTCCTTATCTGCCTCCCTGCGGCCATGTGTCCAGGTGGTGCAGCCGCCGCTCCGCCCCGCCCTGCCACCCGCCACCTCACGGGGCCATTGTGCCGCTGCGCGAACATGATAAGACAAGCCCGTTGCCCAAGGCACAGCCGCCGCCAAAACATCAAGGAGAGCCCCATTGGCTGACGCCCCAGGATCCGAACCGCAGCATGACCTGCAAACCGGCAGGGACCGGCCGCGCAGATCCTTAAAGCCGCTTGGCCGCCTGTTGCCCTATCTCATGAAGCACAAGGGCATGGTGCTGGCGGCCATCGCCGCACTCTTTGCGGCCGCTGTGATCACCCTTGTGCTGCCTGCGGCCGTTCGGCGGATGATCGACAACGGGTTCGGCGCCGGGGACCCGGCGCTGGTAAATTCCTATTTCGCGGTTCTGATCGGCGTTGTGTTGGCCCTCGCGCTCGCCAGCGCGCTCCGGTTCTTCCTCGTCATGTGGCTGGGCGAGCGGGTGGTCGCCGAAGTGCGCTCGGATGTCTTCAATCATTTGACCCGGCTCAGCCCGGCCTTTTACGACAGCGCCCGGTCCGGCGAAATCCTGTCCCGGCTCACCGCCGACACCACCCAGATCAAGTCTGCCTTCGGGGCCAGCGCCTCCCAGGCCATGCGCAACCTGATCATGTTTTCCGGCGCCGCCGTCATGATGGTTGTGACCAGCCCACGCCTGTCCGTGTTCGTTCTGGCCGCCATTCCCGTCATTCTGGTGCCCATTATCGGCTTTGGCCGCAATGTGCGCAAACGCTCGCGCTTTGCCCAGGACACCCTGGCAGACGCGTCCGCTTATGCGGGAGAAATGCTTGGCTCGGTGCGCACCTTGCAGGCCTTCACCCATGAACAGCGCAGTGCGGACCACTACAGCACCGCCGTGGAAGCCGCCTTTGCGGCCGCCCGCAAGGCCATCACCGCCCGGGCTGCACTGACCGGATTTGCCATCTTCGTGATTGGCTCCAGCATCGTCGCGGTCCTTTGGATCGGGGCCAGCGATGTGTTTGCCGGGCGGATCAGCGGCGGCGAGCTCAGCCAGTTCCTCCTCTATTCCATTCTGGCGGCCGGATCACTGGCCACCCTGTCAGAGGTCTGGGGAGAGCTGTCCCAGGCTGCAGGCGCTGCCGAACGGCTGGCGGAGCTACTGGAGATCGATCCGGAGATCACCGCTCCCGCCACCCCGGTGCCACTGCCTGAAAACGCTGCAGGAGCCGTTTCCTTTGACGCGGTTTCCTTTGCTTATGGGACCAGCAAGACCCTGCCCGTGCTCCGGGATCTGACACTGAAGGTCAAGCCCGGGGAAACGGTGGCGGTTGTCGGCCCTTCGGGGGCAGGCAAATCCACCCTGTTCAGCCTGTTGATGCGTTACTATGATCCGGTGACGGGCGCGATCCGCCTCAACGGTGTCGACCTGCGCCAGCTCGACCCGGCCGCCCTGCGCAGCCATCTTGCTCTTGTGCCCCAGGACACCGCCATTTTCGGCACGACCATTGCCGAAAATATAGCCTATGGCCGCCCCGACGCCACCCGGGAGGAGATCATTGCTGCCGCCAAGGCGGCTCAGGCCGCCTCCTTCATCGAGGAAATGACGCTTGGGTATGATACGCTGGTCGGGGAACGGGGCATCACCTTGTCCGGCGGGCAGCGCCAGCGAATCGCCATCGCCCGGGCTGTTTTGAGAAACGCTCCGGTGCTGCTTCTGGACGAGGCCACCAGCGCTCTTGATGCGGAAAGCGAGCATCTGGTCCAGAAAGCCCTCGACAGCCTCATGGAAGGGCGGACCACCCTTGTGATTGCCCACCGGCTGGCAACCGTTCTGAAGGCGGACCGCATCGTGGTGATGGAAAACGGGCAAATCGTGGAAAGTGGCACCCATGCCGACCTGAGCGCAGCCGGCGGTCTTTATGCCAAACTCGCGCGCCTGCAATTCGGCGCCAAACCGGACGCAGCGACTCAAAAGGCGACGGCGTAATTGCCATCGCCCTGTTGTGTCGTGATGCCGGAAAAAGCTCCGGCGGCACGCGTCTCAGTCGTCGTCCGGAACCGCAACCGTATAGTTGAGCGGCAGGCGGCCACCGTCGGCGAAGATGGTCTGGCCGGTGATATAGCCCGCATCGGCTGAGGCAAGGAACGCGGCCACACCAGCAATCTCGGCCGGTTCGCCAACCCGCAGCATCGGCGTGCGGGACATGACCCGCTGGCGGGCCTCCTTGTCACTGTTCACCGAGGCCAGCATTTCCGTCATGATCGAGCCCGGGCCGATGGCATTGACCCGGATCCCGTGGGGGGCAAGAGCCAGCGCTGTCGTTTTGGTCAGCTGGGACACCCCGCCCTTAGAGACGCAATAGGGGATCTGGCTCGGGATCGCGAGCACGGAATTGATCGAGGACATGTTGATGATGCAGCCTGGTGCTCCACCGGTCTCGACCGTCTCCACCATGTGGCGCGCAACCGCCTGGGAACACAGGAACGTGCCCTTCAGGTTCACGGACAGAACCCGGTCGAAATCATCTTCTTCCAGTTCCAGGAAGCTGGCCCCGCCGACAATCCCGGCATTATTGACCAGAATGTCGATATCACCATAAGCGTTCAGGGTTTCGGCGACCATGTTGCGCACATCAAGGCGCTCGGCCACGTTGCAGTGGATATACATGACCTCGCCATGGGTCTTCAGGTCCTCAACTGCTGCTTCGCCCTTGGCATCATCCACATCGGCGATCACAACCTTGGCCCCGTCCGACACAAATCGTTTGGCAACGGCAAAACCGATGCCCTGGGCTGCGCCCGTCACAATGGCGACCTTATTTTCCAAAGACACGAAAAACCTCACGGCTGAAAGACTGGAGTCCGCGCCAGGAAGGGACGCGGGCCGCTGCGCGGCGGCCCGACCTTAGTGCCAATGCCGGAAAATATGAAGCCTAGGGGCGCGTTATTGTGCTTGAAACGCGGCAGCAGGTGCGGTTCAGCTCGAAATTCCGTGGGTTTTCATGGCTTCGGAAATCTCGTCCAGAATAGCCGGATCATCGATCGTGGCCGGCATTTTATAGGCTTCCCCATCGGCAATCTGGCGCATGGTGCCCCGCAGGATCTTACCCGACCGGGTCTTCGGCAGCCGCTCCACGGTGATCGCGATCTTGAAGGCCGCCACCGGCCCGATCTTCTCGCGCACCAGCTTCACCAATTCTGCTTCAATCTCCTCATGCGGCCGCTCGACCCCGGACTTGAGCACCACGAAACCGCAAGGCAACTGTCCCTTCAGCGCATCGGCAATACCGATCACCGCGCATTCGGCCACGTCCGGATGAGTGGCGAGCACTTCCTCCATGCCGCCGGTGGACAGGCGGTGGCCTGCCACATTGATAATGTCGTCGGTGCGCGCCATGATCGACAGATAGCCGTCCTCGTCGATCACCCCCGCATCCGCCGTTTTGTAATAGCCCGGAAACTCAGCCAGATAGGCATCAAAGAAGCGTTTGTCCGCGTTCCAGAGCGTGGGTAGAACCCCGGGAGGCAGCGGCAGTTTCACCACAATGTTACCCAGGGTCCCGGCTCCGAGCGGATGCCCGGCATCATCCAGGACCTGAACGTCATAGCCGGGCATGGGCACCGTGGGCGAGCCCGGCTTGACCGGCAGCTGGCCGAGGCCCAGCGGGTTGCCCACAATGCACCAGCCGGTTTCCGTTTGCCACCAATGGTCGATCACCGGAACCTGAAGCTGATCAATGGCCCAGTTGACCGTCTCCGGATCCGCCCGCTCGCCGGCCAGAAACAGGGACCGGTACTGGGACAGGTCATAATTGCGGATCAGTTCTCCCTCCGGATCGTCCTTGCGGATCGCCCGGAAGGCGGTCGGAGCGGTGAAGAGAGACACCACCTTGTGGTCGGAAATCACGCGCCAGAACGCGCCCGCATCCGGCGTGCCCACCGGCTTGCCCTCAAAGACGATGGTCGTGCAGCCCTGCAACAGCGGCGCATAACAAATGTAAGAATGGCCAACCACCCAGCCCACATCTGAAGCTGCCCAAAACACTTCCCCCGGCTGCACATCATAAAGATTGGCCATGGACCACTTAAGCGCGACCATATGGCCGCCATTGTCCCGGACAACGCCTTTGGGCTGGCCCGTGGTGCCGGACGTGTAAAGAATATAGAGCGGATCCGTCGCCTTGACCGGAACGGGCGCAATCCGGCGCCCGGCGGCCTTTGCGGCGTCGGCCAGCTGGCCGAGATCGTGATCACGCCCTTCGATCAGGTCCGCTTCCTGGTCCGCGCGCTGAAAGACAAGGCAGCTTTGGGGCTTGTGCGCAGCAAGATCAATTGCAGCGTCAATCAGCGGCTTATAGGCAATCACCCGGCCCGGCTCGATGCCACAGGACGCGGCAATAATCGCCTTTGGCGTGGCATCATCGATCCGGGTCGCCAGCTCATTGGCGGCAAAACCACCGAAAACCACCGAGTGGATGACCCCGAGACGGGCACAGGCCAGAACCGCCATTACCGCCTGGGGGATCATCGGCATGTAAATGATCGCCCTGTCGCCCTTCTCAAGCCCCTGGTCGGACAGCACTGCGGCAAAGGCCTCCACCTCCGCCAAAAGCTCCGAATAGGTGTAGCTGGCCGTGCGGCCGGTGATAGGGCTGTCATAGATCAGCGCGGGCTGGCCCGGACGGCCCCGCTCGACATGCCGGTCCAGGCAGTTGTAGCAGGTGTTGCACTCCCAGCCGGGGAACCAGCGGCCATATTGCCCCTGATCCGGGTCAAACACCGTGTCGGTGGTGCGGACCCAGTCGATCTCCGCTGCCGCGCTCTTCCAGAAGCCGAGCGGATCCTCCTTCCAGCCCTGATAGACCTCATGATACCGGCTTGCCATGTTCTTTCCTCCCAAACAGCCGCCTCGGTATTTTGCCCCACAGTGCTGTAAGGAACGGTCCGGATGCAAGTGGGCAGGGATAGACAATTCGGAGGTCGGGACTTTACGTAATCCCTCTGGCGTGCTTGTCTCGCGCATCTTCTGTCTCGACCGCTTTGATTTTCCCGCAAATGATCCCAATTTCCGACCCCTGGTTCTATGCCGCAGCCCTTCCGGCCGTGTTTCTTGTCGGCCTGTCGAAAGGCGGCTTCGGTGGCACCCTTGCCATGCTTGGCGTGCCGCTCATGTCCCTGGTGGTGCCTCCGCTTCAGGCCGCCGGGATCATGCTGCCGATTCTGGTGGTGATGGATATCGTGGCGCTGATCGCCTACCGGGGCGAAGCCGACTGGAAGAGCCTTGCGATTCTTCTGCCCGCCGCCACGCTCGGAATCGGCCTGGGCTGGGCCACCGCCGCCTATGTGAATGACGATATCGTGACCCTGTTGATCGGCGTGCTGGCCCTGACCTTTGTTGCCGACTACCTGTTTTTGCGGCGGCGGAAGCCCCAGGCCGCCGGGCACAGCCTGCCCAAGGGCAGTTTCTGGGGCGCCATTGCCGGTTTCACCAGTTTCATCAGCCACACGGGCGGCCCGCCCTTTCAGATGTATGTGCTGCCGCTGCGCCTGGCACCGACCTTGTTTGCCGGAACGGCGGTCATTTTCTTCGCCGTGGTCAATGCCATCAAGCTGCCGCCCTATTTCCTGCTCGGCCAGTTCGACACGACCAACCTGACCACGTCCATCACCCTGTTCCCCGTGGCCCTGGTTGCGACCCTGGCCGGGGTGCGCCTGGTGCGGATCATCAAGGCGGAGACCTTTTACGCCTTTATCTATGTCTTCATGGGCCTGATCGGGGTGAAACTCACCTTTGACGGCCTTGCCGCCCTTATGGGCTGATAGGGGTGCGGAGCGGCCGCCCCGCCGCGGCCGGAGGCTGTGCAAGGCGTTGCACAAAAGCGGTTTAGCGGGTTTGATACGTCAACAAAATCAAGGGAGGATGGCCATGGATGCCGATGTCAGCCCCTACACCCATGGGCTTTATAAAAACACAGCAAATTATGCGGCGCTCAGTCCGCTCAGTTTTCTGGCCCGGGCGGCGGATGTCTTTCCGCACACCACCGCAATTGTCCATGGCAGCCGGCGCACCGACTATCGCAGCTTCTATCGCCGCAGCCGCCAGCTGGCCTCAGCGCTCACGGGATTGGGGGTCGGCAAGAATGATACGGTCAGCGTCATGCTGTCCAATGTGCCGCCCATGCTGGAGGCCCATTACGGGGTGCCCATGGCCAAGGCGGTGCTGCATTCCATGAACACACGCCTGGACGCAGCCGTCATCGCCTTCCAGCTTGACCATGCGGACAGCAAGGTGCTGATCACCGACCGGGAATACGCCCCCGTCGTCAAGGAAGCTCTGGCCCTGGCCCGGGTTGCGCCCATCGTGATCGACTATTCAGACCCTGAATTCCCGCAGGATGGCGAACGGCTTGGATCCCTCGACTACGAGGCATTTCTTCAATCCGGCGATCCGGACTTTGCCTGGAGCCTGCCCGATGACGAATGGGACGCCATTACCCTCAACTACACCTCCGGCACCACCGGCAATCCGAAGGGGGTGGTCTATCACCATCGCGGCGCCTATCTTCTGGCCCAGGCCAATGTGATCACCGCGTCAATGGCGAAACATCCGGTCTATCTGTGGACCCTGCCGATGTTTCATTGCAATGGCTGGTGTTTTCCCTGGTCCCTGTCCCTCGTGGCCGGCACCCATGTGTGCCTGCGCTGGGTGCGCGCCAAATCCATGTGGGATCTGATTGCCGACGAGAAGGTGACCCATCTATGCGGCGCGCCGATCATCATGTCGACCCTGTTGAATGCGCCTGACGGCCAGAAGCGGGATCTGGAGCGGGAAGT
Organism: Roseibium sp. AWQ4_290; assembly: GCF_056160985.1. Lineage (NCBI taxonomy): Bacteria > Pseudomonadati > Pseudomonadota > Alphaproteobacteria > Hyphomicrobiales > Stappiaceae > Roseibium > Roseibium sp. AWQ4_290. The sequence goes on along the minus strand of NZ_JBSWYG010000004.1, from coordinate 162,884 downwards.
CGAGTTTTTCACCGCAGCCGCCCCGCCACCGGAAAGCGTTCTGGCGGCCATGAAACAGGCTGGCTTCAATGTGACCCATCTCTACGGGCTCACCGAAGTCTATGGCCCGGCGGTGGTCAATGACTGGCAAACCGCCTGGAACGCCCTGCCTCCGGACAGTCAGGCCCAGAAAAAAGCCCGCCAGGGGGTGCGCTATGTGGCGCTTGAAGACCTGAAAGTCCTCGACCCGCAGACACTTGAGCCCGTGCCCAGTGATGGTGAGACCCTCGGCGAAGTCATGTTCCGGGGCAATGTTGTGATGAAAGGCTATCTGAAGAACGAAGAGGCGACGCAGGACGCATTTGCAGGGGGCTGGTTCCATTCCGGCGATCTCGGGGTGATGTATCCGGACGGCTATATCCAGCTGAAAGACCGGTCCAAGGACATCATCATTTCCGGCGGCGAGAACATTTCCTCCATCGAAGTGGAGGAAGTGCTTTACAAGCACGCCGATGTGCAGGCCGCCGCCGTGGTGGCCCGGCCCGACGAGAAATGGGGAGAGACCCCATGTGCCTTTGTGGAATTGCGGCCGGGCAAAGATCTTACCGAAGCGGCGCTGATTGCCTTCTGCCGTGAGCATATGGCCACTTTCAAGGCCCCCAAGACGGTGGTTTTCTGCGAGCTGCCCAAGACCTCCACGGGCAAGATCCAGAAATTTGCCCTGCGCGAACAGGCCAAAGCGCTTTAGGGGGCGGAGAGTTCGCAGCCCCTGTCAGCCGCTTGCGCCAGAGCCCATCGTGCAAGGACAATCTGGCAACAAAAAACGCCGCGCAGAGCGCGGCGTTTCAACACTCTCAGGTAAGACGCTTAATGCAGCGTTTCACCTTGCCGTATTCGCTCAATCTCATCCTTGATCTTGAGCTTCTGTCGTTTCATGTCAGCCAATTCCAGGGAGTCCGTACTCGGGTGCATCAGAGCGGTTTCGATCTTGCGTTTCATTTCCGCATGACGGCGCTGAAGTTCTTCGAGATGCGACTGCATTGACATGGATATCCTCCTGTCTGTTGGCTCAACCCTACCATCGTGCCATAGGCCTTCCAGCCTTGTCGATTGCAGATTCCGCATATCTCTTTCGTTTCGCCGTCGAATAATGCATTTGTGCCGCCATGCTTGAGAAACCCTAAAAAAACAGGCGGAAAATTAAGCTCTGAAGGGTGATAAATAATACTCTTGGGAATTTTGCCAGCACAGCATCCTGCCCGCGCCGCAAGGACAGGAAAAGACCCCAGCAAGGCATCGCTAAAGACTTGTTTTCCCGGCTGCTTACAGCTAGGCAGAAGATGCTGTCTTGCCCGGCAGCCCGGAAATGGACTAGGACTTGTGTCCTGATTCAGTCTGATCGAGGACGTAGATGGACACCGAAGCTTTGCGAATGGAGCTAGCGCAGCTTCGTCAGGAACACAGGGACCTGGACGTTGCCGTTGAGGCGCTTGCAGCCACAGCAAACCATGACGTTCTGCAGCTTCAGCGCCTCAAAAAGAAAAAACTGATGATCAAAGACCGGATCTCAGTGCTGGAAGACCAGCTTTTTCCCGACATCATCGCCTGACCCTATTCATCTGGCCCCAATCAACTGACCCAACGCCAGATCTTCGGGCGGCAAATCCCTTTGTTCCCTTTTGGCACTGAAGACGCTCGCCAAAGACACTTTGGGGCGCGTTTCGAGCTTGCGATGCGCGCCGTGCTGCCTATACTCCGCGCCTTTCTGTACCTGGCTCGGCCACATTCGGTTGAGCACCGGGTGATCGCAGTCAAAAGGGGCGGGCATCTTGAGGCGTTGACAGAAACGCGGGATGTTCCGGCCAAATATGGAGCAAAGCATGGCGCAAGCGGATGTCGCAATCATCATGGGCAGCCAGTCGGACTGGCCGACAATGAAACATGCGGCGGACACGCTCGAGCAGCTCGGCGTTTCCCATGAGGCCCGGATCATTTCCGCTCACCGCACACCCGAGCGCATGTATGACTTTGCCAAGGGCGCCAAGGGCGAAGGCTTCAAGGTGATCATCGCCGGGGCGGGGGGCGCGGCCCATCTGCCGGGCATGACCGCCTCCCTGACCCCCCTTCCCGTCTTCGGCGTTCCGGTGGAAAGCAAGGCGCTGTCCGGCGAAGACAGCCTTCTGTCCATTGTCCAGATGCCCGGCGGCATTCCTGTCGGCACCCTTGCCATCGGCAAGGCCGGCGCCACCAATGCCGCGCTTCTGGCCGCAGCGGTTCTGGCCTTAAGCGATCCGGCCATTGAAACCGCCCTGGACGCCTACCGGGCGGAGCGCACGGCGGCGGTGGCCGGCGCGCCCAGCAACGACCTCTGACAGCGGCGGCAAAGGACAGAAGGATGATGGCATCAAAGAAGCTCCGCCCCGGCGATACGGTCGGCATTCTAGGCGGCGGGCAATTGGGGCGGATGCTGGCACAGGCCGCTGCCAGCCTTGGTTTGAAAACCCATATCTTCTGCCCGGACCCGGCCAGCCCCGCCTTTGACGTGAGCACCGCCCAGACTGTGGCACCCTATGAGGATCTTGCAGCGCTGGAGCGGTTTGCAAACGATGTGGATGTCGTCACCTATGAATTTGAAAACGTTCCCGGCGCCACTACCGCGCATCTGGACGCCCGTGTGCCCGTGCGGCCCGGCGTGCGCGCCCTGCAAGTCTCTCAGGACCGGCTGACGGAAAAGCAGTTCCTGTCCGGCACCGGTGTCGGCCTCGCCGGCTTTGCGGATATCACCTGCCAGGAGGACCTGGACACCGCCCTGGACCGGTTTGGCGGCCAGGGGGTCTTGAAAACCCGGCGCTTCGGCTATGACGGCAAGGGCCAGCTTATGATCCGCACGCCGGGGGACAGCGCGGGCGCCTTTGACCGGATTGGCTCCGTCCCCGCCGTTCTGGAAGAGCTGATCCCGTTTGACTGCGAAGTCTCGGTGATCGTTGCCCGGGATCTGAACGGCACCTGCTGCTGCTATGACATTGCCCGCAACCACCACGAAAATCACATCCTGAAGACCTCGACTGTGCCAGCAGGCGTTGCCCCGCAAACCTGCGCGGCCGCCCGGGACATCGCCGAGCGCATTGTCTCCGGTCTTGGTTATGTCGGGGTGATGGGTGTTGAAATGTTCCTGCTGCGCCAGGGGGCTGAGGAAACGCTGCTGGTCAATGAGATCGCCCCGCGCGTTCACAATTCCGGCCACTGGACCCAGGATGCCTGCCTGACCTCCCAGTTCGACCAGCATATTCGCGCGGTCGCGGGCTGGCCGCTGGGATCGGCCGAGCGCCATTCAGATGCGGTGATGGAAAATCTGATCGGCTTTGAAGCGGACCGCTGGGCCGAAATCCTGACGGCCCCGGAGGCCCGCCTGCATCTTTACGGCAAGGCGGACACCCGCGAGGGTCGCAAGATGGGGCATGTGAACCGCCTCACGGCTAAGACGGCCTAATACATAGCGTTTGCCCGACATCTGAGAGGACACCGCAAGAGACAAAGCGGTTTGGAGCCGGGTGAACGCGGCATGCTCAAGGCCCCGGCATTCGGAGCTCTTGTCAGCCCCCCCCTATCTGTCAGCCGCCCAGCAGTCCGAGGTCTTCCCGGCGCGCGAACCTGACATTTGCCATTAAGGCAACACAGGCGAGCCCCGCCGCAAGGCCGCACCAGACGCCAACTCCGCCCCACCCGGCCCCAAAGCCGAGGCCGAGCGACAGGGTGATCCCGACCACCCAATAGCCGAACAGCGCATAATAGAGCGGGACGGTGGTGTCCCCGAGGCCACGCAGATTGTTGACGCCGATGATCTGCCCACCATCGGCGATCTGAAACAGCGCCGCCACCAGCAGGAATGAAGCGCCATAGGCCAGCACCTCCCGGGCCTCCGGGTCCTCAAGATCCAGATAAAAGCCGACAAGCGTTTCCGGCAGGCTCCAGAACAGGACCGCAAAACAGGCCATGAAGGCCAGCGTGACGGCCAGCGAGGTCCAGCCGGCACGGCCCACCGCCACAGGATCTTTCCGCCCGGCCGCAAGACTGACACGCGTCATTGCGGCCACCGACAGACCAACGGGGATCATGAAGGTTAGCGAGGCGATCTGCAGCGCAATACCGTGCCCGGCCAGTGGTAACGCCCCCAGCCAGCCAATCATGATGGACGAAGCCACAAACAGGGACGCCTCGGCGATGATTGTGAGGCCGATCGGCGTACCCAGACGCAGGATCTGCAGGAACACCGGCCAGTCGGACCGCCAGATACGCCCCAGCAGCGTGTAGCGGCGCAGTTTCGGATGCCAAAGCGCATAGGCCAGCAGGAACAGAAAGGTTGCCGTGGCACTGATGACGGAGGCAATGCCGGCCCCTGCAAGTTCAAGGCGGGGAAAGCCGAAGGTCCCGAAAATCAGGAGATAATCCAGAACCGCATTGACCACGGCCCCGGCCAAGGTCGCCCATAGCACCACCTGGGTGCGCTCCATGACCGTAAGGAAGCCCCGCACCGCCATGATCAGCAGCGCCGGCATCAGCGTCCATTGCAGCATCGACATGTAGTGGCCGGCCAGGGCAGCCAAGCCGGGCTCCTGCCCAAGAAGCAGAAGGACCTGTTCGGTAAACGTCAAAAACAGCCAGGCCGGCAGGCTGAACAGTACAGCGACCCAAAAGCCCATGCGCACAGCCCGGCGCAGGTCACGGAGCTTGCGCTGACCGCGCGCCCGCGCCGCAAGCGGGATCACGGCCTGTAGCACCCCCATGCCGAAAAACCACAAAAGCGTATAAAAATTGAACGCCAGCACGGAGGCGGCAAGCTCCGGCGCACCCAGGCGGCCGATCATCAAAACATCTGTTGTGTTGATCGCCATCTGCGCCAGCTGGGCCCCGGCCAGTGGCATGCCAAGCGACAGGGTCGGCAGGATGTCGCTTCGCCACAAAGAGCTGCCCCCAGCCGAATCGGGCGCCCCTGACGCGTGTTGCGCCATTGTTTCCTCCAGCAAATCAGGGCAAAAACCGTCTTGCGCAGCCTAACGATCCCAGTCAGATCTTGGGCAGATGCCAGATTTAGGCGACGGCTCTGGCCCTGTCCATCATCTTGTCTTCTTTCCCGGCCAGTTCGGACCGGTTCCGTGAGGTTTATTTGCGAATGACTGTGGACAGGCCCGGATCGCTCTGGTATGAAGCCCGTCAATGTGAGCGACGCGTCAGCGGCGATCAGGTTTCTGCACACAAGTGAAAGCCCTGCAGCATGGTGACTGCAACGGTCTGACACTGCTTGCGGTCAGGACCCGTCGCAAATTCTGCTGACAATGCCTCTCTCAACTCATTGTCTAATTTGTCTGCGGATCGGCCGCTGGACATCAGAACGGGAAAAAACGCGTGCAGGTTTTGGTTCGCGACAACAATGTCGATCAGGCGCTGAAGGCGCTGAAGAAAAAGATGCAGCGCGAAGGCATCTTCCGGGAAATGAAACTTCGTGGCCACTTTGAAAAGCCGTCTGAAAAGAAGGCCCGCGAAAAGGCTGAAGCCATCCGTCGCGCTCGCAAGCTGGCGCGCAAGCGGGCTCAGCGTGAAGGTCTGCTTCCGGGCAAGTCCGCTCGCCGCTAATCCGGCTGGAGTGCTCCCGGCGGTCAGAACCGCTTCTGCCAGCAAATCTGCCGTAGGCCGACCGACTCACCGGTCGGCTTTTGGCGTTTTGCAGCTCCCCTAGCGAAGATGGGCTTGTCGATAAGGTCATCTCTGCGGTTCATAGCCACATTACCGCCCAATTGGCAGCGGATGAACGGCGTGTCCAACTGCTTGACCTTAAGAAAGCTAATGTGCCGCATGCGCAAGACCCTGCCTCACGCACTTTTGTTCAGCCTGGCAACCTTGCTGGCTGCATGCAACACGTCCGGCGTTTATGAGGATGCCCCGGTCAACCGCTCTGCGGGCTCGTCCTCCAACATCGCCTCGTTGACGGCGGTTATCGATTCCAATCCGTCCGACGCGACCGCCTACAGCACCCGCGGTATTGCCTACGGCCAGGCCGGCAAGCTCGACAAGGCGATCGAGGACTTCAACAAGGCCCTGCAGCTGAACCCGCAAGCCTACCAGACCTATGCCAACCGGGCACTTGTCTTCCGGCGGCTTGGCAAGAACGAGCAGGCCATCTCCGACTACACCCGGGCCATCAACATCAAGCCTGACTATGATGCAGCCTATGTGGGGCGCGGCAATATCTACCGCCAGCAAGGCAACTACAATGCCGCCCTTGCCGATTTCAACTCGGTGATCACACGGGACAGCAGCGACGCGCGTGCGTTCTACAACCGCGGCCTGATCTATCAGGCCCAGAAGCAGGACAATAAGGCGATTGAAGATTTCGCCACCGCCATCGGCCTCAACCCGAAGGCCAGCGCGCCCTATATTGCCCGCGGCATTTCCTATCTGGCGATCAACGATCCCAATGCGGCCTTCTCGGACCTGTCGATGGCTGTCAATCTCGACCGGGAATCCTCCATTGCCTGGGCCAATCGCGGTCTGGCGCTTGAAATGCTGGGCAAGCCCAAGGACGCGCGGCGCAATTACACCCGCGCAATGACCCTGGACAATTCCAACAAGATCGCCCGCGAAGGCCTCGGCCGCGTCGGCCAGGGCTGACCAGCCCCACCCTTCCGGTCATTTTACGGATCCAGGCAGTTCAGAACGGGCAACCAGTCGTAAAGACCACCCGCTCGCCGCCATCCGGGTGGTGCAGTTCCAGACTTTCCGCATGCAGCGCAAGCCGGTTTGAGGCGGCCAGCGCCTCTCCGCTGGCATAAAACCGGTCGCCGATGATCGGATGCCCCAAGGCCAGCATATGCACTCGCAACTGGTGGGAGCGCCCCGTATGGGGAAAGAGATGCAGGCGCGTTGTCCGCTCTTTCCGCTCCAGCACCTGCCAGCGGGTCAGGGCCGGTTTGCCATGTTCAAAGCTGACCATCTGGCGGGGTCGGTTCGGCCAGTCGCAGACAAGCGGCAGATCCACCTCCCCCGCCTCGTCCGCCAGGTGCCCCCAGATCTCCGCTACATAGACTTTCCGGGTTTTCCGCCGCTCAAACTGCAGCCCCAGATGCCGGTGCGCGGCCGGGGTCCGGGCCAGCACCATGACGCCGGAGGTATCCATATCGAGCCGGTGCACGATCCGCGCTTCCGGATAGGAGGCCTGCGCCCGCGCTTCCAGACAGTCCGAATGCTCTTCCGCCTTGCCCGGAACACTCAACAGCCCGCTTGGCTTGTCGGCAACCAGCAGGTCCTTATCGGCATGAAGAAGGCTCAGATAAGGCTCCAGGGGCGGAGCATAGATGAAGGGGCCGGGCGCATGTGCTGACATGGCGCGCTTATAGATCCAAAAACCTGGCATCCCAACACAAAAAGGCGCGGATCGGGCCGCGCCGTTCTTCAGAACCGTTGGCTAAAAAGGTCTGATCCGCTTCAGACGGACCCGTCAGACGGTCAAAATCGCCAGGATGCCGGTCAGGACAAAGATGGCAGCGGGCGGAACCCAGCCTTTTTCGCCAAGGGCAAGACCGATTGCGGAGGCGACGATCGTTCCGATAAGCATCAACCAGCCGAAGACATGGGCAACTGTGCCGCCAAAGCCGAACAGGATCAGGCATAGCACAATGTTCAAAACAGCCACGGTGCCGACTTTCGAGAAGTTGATGAACCCCTCATACGTCCGCTCGTGTGCGTCATAGTCCATTGCAGGTGCGTTGTCGTCTGCCATCAATTCCTCCCAGAAACGGTCAGTCGCTTGAAACCTTCATACAATAGAAATTGCCTGTTCGGCAATCTCGGTCACCTTACCAAGAATGCCCTTAAGGAAAGTTTTCGCACTCTCAGGGTGTCTGCATTGACCCTGGCCCGTCAGGCGGCGTTTGACACGCCCCCAAGCCCCGCCGCCGCAAGCACTCTGTCCTGGCGTGCGCGCACGGTTTCAGCCTCGAAGCCCTCGATCTGCTCGTTGAACAACTGAAAGAAGTTCAGCTCCGCCCGCAAATGCAGGAACACCCCGCCAAGGCCAATGGCGGCCCGGTCCATGAAGACAAATTCCTGCGGCACGGTCACCGGTCCGAGTTCCTTCAGCGCCGAATGTACCCGGAAGGCTTCCTTGCGGCCATATTCGGCGGCCGACACGCCGTCGGCAATGGACCGAACCCGGTCGCTCAGGAGCGGGCCATAGATGAACCGTGCCCAGATATTGAGAACCTCGATGGTCTCTTTTTTCAGATTTTTAAAACCCCAGCGCTCATAGGCGGAGATCACCCGGTCCGCGTCCTCTTCCAGAAGCCCCTTGTAGAGGTCGACGACCCCTTGCACGAAGCCTTCGGGAAACACGCGGATACAGCCATAATCGAGCAGATTGATGCCCCCCGGGCCGCCATCTTGTTCAAACACTGTGTAATTGCCCAGATGGGGATCCCCGTGAATGACGCCGAAATGGCTGAAAGGGTGCCACCAGGCATGGAACATCGTTCTGGCCAGCAGGTTGCGCTCTTCAAGACTGTGGTCCTTGAACGCCAGCAACGGCCTGCCGGTTAGCCAGCCCATGGTCAGTAGCCGCTGGGTGGACAGGTCCTCCACCACCTGCGGCACCCGGATCATATCCGTCCCGGCAAGGATCTCCCTGTACATGGCAATGTTGCCGGCCTCCCGGGTGTAATCCAACTCCTCGCGCACCCGGGCGCTGATTTCCTTGGCAATTTCCCTGGTATCAATGGCCGGGCTCATGCGGCGGTGCAGGGAAAACAGCATTTGCAGCTGCTTCAGATCCGCCTCGACCGCAGAGGCCATGTCCGGATATTGCAGCTTGCAGGCCAGCACACGGCCGTCATGGCCCGTGGCCCTGTGCACCTGCCCGAGGGACGCGGCGGCCGCCGGTTCCCGGCCGAACTCCTCGAACCTGTCCTGCCAATTGCTCCCGAGTTCCGCCCGCATCCGGCGTTTGACAAAGGCCCAGCCCATGGGCGGGGCGCTGGCCTGAAGTTTGGCCAGTTCGGTGGTGTATTCCGGCGGCAAGGCATCCGGTATGGTTGACAGCAGCTGGGCCACCTTCATCAGCGGCCCCTTCAGCCCGCCAAGAGCCTCCGCCAATTCAGCCGCATTCTTGGCATTGTCCAGCTCCATGCCAAACAGCTTGGCGCCCGCAAATTTCGCCGCAATTCCGCTCATATTCGTGCCCACACGGGCATAGCGGCCCATGCGGGCACTCAAACGGTTGCTTTCGCGGTCCTTGGTCTTCGGCATACCTTGGGGCGCTCCTTGAACAAACGATCAGATGCTGACGTCTAAATATGCGATCTGGCCGGGATATCCAGCCCGCAGACCCGCGCGGGGGTCTGCCCCTTACCCGCCAGTCAGGCGGGGACAGCCGGACAGAACCCTTCCAGCACCCCGGCCAGCGTGTCCCGGACGCCGGTCAGGCCCTTATACGCCAGTTGATCCGCGTCCAGATCAAGCATCTGGCGGCGCAAACCGGCGGCAATCTCAGCTCGGTTGTCCTGCTGTTCCAGGGCAGTCAGCGGGTCATGGTGGATCTTGATGGTAAAGAGGATATCGCCCGTGCCTTCCAGACGGCGCAGCGTCTGACGCTCAACCCGCAAGAACAGGCCGGCCAGGGCGTGCGCCTCCATATCCATCCGGATCACCCTGGGTTCGGGATGGTGCAGACCGCTGCCCTCGTGGAGCGACCAGTTAAAACGGCAGACCAACTGTCCCGGCTTCAGATTGTCGAACAGGCGCGCAACCATCATGCCCATACGGCTGCCATTGAAGCCGGGCACCGTTTCGTGAATGCCGGTCATGGACTGGCCGAATTTCTCCGCCAGCGACCAGGACGAGGGAAAGCAGAGTGACGCGGCGGCCAGGCGGTATCCTTCCGGGGACGGACTCATGATCACCAGATCTTCCTGCACGAGACGCGACGCGGTCAGAAGGGCATCCCCTCCTGCCATCCGGACCGGCTCCTTGAGCCCGTTGATAAAGACAGTGGCCCCTTCCATCCTGTGGGTCTTGCCGTGAAACCGGCGCAGATTGCCCACAACAAGCTCCAGCACCTCCTCCTGCGACGGACCTGTCTCCAGTCCGGCCCGGAAGACCGCATCGGGTCTGGACCGAAACAGAAGATCCTTGTTCGCCAGATGCCGGGCAAGAAACGGATCGGGCTCCAGCCAAACATCCTCCGGAATGGGTTTCAGCCCGACCGTGAACGGGCTGCTGGAGCCGTCATAAGGCGTGTGCTGAAAGGGCGGTGCAGAGGACATCTGAAAGCGGTCCCGGTCAGGCCCGGTCAAGCTCTTCCAGCTCGTCAATAATCCGCTCGATCACCGCCAGACCCTTTTTCCAGAAATCCGGATCGGTCGCACTCAGGCCGAAGGGCGCCAGCAGATCCGAATGGTGCTTGGTGCCGCCCGCCTTCAGCAGATCGAAATATTTCTCCTGAAACCCGGTCTCCGCATCCTCGTATACCGCAAACAGGGAGTTCACCAGACAATCCCCAAAGGCATAGGCATAGACATAGAAGGGCGAGTGGATGAAATGCGGGATATAGGTCCAGAAAGTCTCATAACCTTCGTTCAACCTGATCGCCGGACCCAGGCTTTCGCCCTGAACGGACATCCACAATTCGCCGATCTTGTCAGCGGTCAGCTCCCCATTGCGACGCTCGGTATGGACCTTGCGCTCAAAGCTGTAAAAGGCGATCTGGCGCACCACCGTGTTGATCATGTCCTCGGCCTTGGACGCCAGCATGATCTTGCGGGTGCGCGGATCTGCGGCCTTGGCCAGAAGCGACTTGAAAGTAAGCATTTCGCCAAAGACGCTGGCGGTCTCTGCAAGGGTCAACGGTGTTGGCGCCATCAGGGGGCCATTGTGGCCTGCCAGCACCTGATGCACCCCGTGGCCCAATTCATGGGCAAGCGTCATCACATCCCGGGTCTTGCCCTGATAATTGACCAGCACATAGGGATGCGCGCACGGCACGGTGGGATGCGCAAAGGCGCCTGGCGCCTTGCCAGAGCGTGCCGGAGCATCGATCCAGCCCTTGTCGAAAAAGCGGCCCGCAATCTCCGCCATGTCGGGGGAGAAAGTGTGATAGGCAGACAGCACCGTGTCCTTCGCCTCGTCCCAGGGGATGACCCGTGTGTCCGCATCGGGCAGCGGCGCGTTCCGGTCCCAGCTGTTCAGCTGATCCTTGCCCAGCCAGCCGGCCTTCAGTTTGTAATAGCGGTGTGACAGGCGCGGATAAGCCTCCCGGACGGCGGCCACCAGCGCATCAACCACCTCCCGCTCGACCCGGTTGGCCAGATGGCGGCTGTCGGCGATATCCTTGAAATTCCGCCAGCGGTCGGAGATTTCCTTGTCCTTGGCCAGAGTATTCGTGATCAGTGTGAAGGTGCCCAGATTGTCCGAAAACGTCCGCCGCAGCGCCTCAAAAGCGGACTGGCGTTTGTCCGGCGCCGGATCGACCAGAAGATTGAGCGTCGGCTCGATCGCAAGATTTTCGCCGTTCACATCAAAGGTCAGTGAGGCCATGGTCTCGTCGAACAGTCGGTTCCAGGCGTTGCTGCCGGTTACCGACTTTTCGTGAAAGAGTTGCTCGACCCGGTCTTCCAGCTGATAGGGTTTGCCCTTGCGAAGATCCTCGATCCAGGGCCTGTAGCGGTCCAGCTGCTCATTATTGAGAGCCGCCTCGATCAGTCCGTCCTCCACCGTATTCAATTCCAGAGTGAAGAACAGAAGATGGGAACTGGCCGTGGTGATCTGCTCCTGCACATCCCCATAAAATTTCTGCGCCGCCGGATCGATTGTGTTCCCGGCATAGACGAGACCGGCAAAGGAAATCAGTTTGCCCATAAGTTCTTCGAGATCCTCATAGGCGCGGATAGCAGTGATCAGAGCCGGAATATTGCTTTCCGCCATCTCGGCGAGCCGCCCCTTGTAGGAGGCTTCGAACGTCTTGGCCCGGTCAAGGCTCTCTTTCAGGTCCTGGGCCACTTCCGGCGCGTCCAGGGCCGGGTAAAGATCACTCAGGTCCCATTCCGGCAGAGCGCCCAGATCAGAGGCAGCAGTGGTATCGGGCGCATGGACGGGACGCGGCAGGGGCATTGTTCACTCCGGTGGCAGATTGCCCAAGGGGCAAGGAACACGTTTAGTCTTTGTTTTAGATAGGACGGGCGGCAAGGACCGCGCAATTCTGAAAACCGATTTTTTTAACCGGCCTTGGACGATTTATTTACCCAAGTGCGACCATACTGCGTCGAAACGAGACATTTTGAAGCGAATTGATCCAGCCCATGCAAGCGACAAACGGCAAAATCCTTATTGTTGACGATGATCCAATCCAGCGCCGGCTTCTGGAAGAAGCAGTGCGTAAATTCGGCTATCGCTCGAAAACAGCGGAAAATGGCCTTGAGGCCATGCGCATCATGAGCGGGCCGGAAGCCAGCGAAATCGACCTGATCATTCTGGACATGGTGATGCCGGAACTGGACGGGCTCGGTGTGCTGGAGCAGCTGCGCGCCAACAAGACAGCCACGCCGGTGATCGTGCAGACCGCCCATGGCGGCATCGACACGGTGGTCAGCGTCATGAATGCGGGCGCTCAGGACTTCGTGGTCAAGCCGGTCGCGCCGGAACGGCTGAATGTCTCCATCCGCAATCTTTTGAAAACTTCGGCCCTTGAGGACGAGATCACCCGGTTCCGCAAACAAGCCTCCGGCACGCTGACCTTTGCCGATATCATCACCCATTCCGCCGCCATGGAGCGGGTGATCGATCTAGGCAAGAGGGCCGCCGCCTCCAACATCCCGATCCTGATCGAAGGGGAAAGCGGCGTCGGCAAGGAAATGATCGCCAGCGCCATTCAGGGCTCCAGCGACCGCCGGTCCAAGCCGCTTGTGGCGGTGAATTGCGGCGCCATTGCCGAAAATCTGGTGGAATCCATCCTGTTCGGCCACGAGAAAGGCGCCTTTACCGGTGCGGTCGACAAGCATGTCGGCAAGTTCCAGGAAGCCCATGGCGGCACCCTGTTTCTGGATGAGGTCGGGGAACTTCCACAGGACGTACAGGTAAAGCTGCTGCGTGCCCTGCAGGAAAACGAAATCGACCCGATTGGCGCCCGCCGTCCGGTCAAGGTGGATTTCCGCCTGATTTCAGCCACCAACCGGCGCCTGATCGATCAGGTCAAGGAAGGCGTCTTCCGTGAAGACCTTTATTACCGGCTGAACGTGTTTCCGATCTGGATCCCGCCCCTGCGGGACCGGCGCGAAGACATTCCCGCCCTCACCCGGCATTTCCTGGCCCGTTTTGCGGCCGAAGAAGGCAAGCCCCAGGTGGCCGGTGTTGCCCCGGACACCTTGGCCCTTTTGCAGGCCTATCACTGGCCAGGCAACATCCGCCAGCTTGAAAATGCAGTCTTCCGGGCTGTTGTCCTGTGCGATGGCGCCCAGCTGACGGTAAACGATTTTCCGCAGATTGCCGCCGCCGCCGACCAGCCTCTGGGCGGCCACCAGACCCCGGGCTTTCAGTCTTCCGGCAGTCCTGGACCCGAGGTCCAGAGCCCGGCCGCAACCCAAACACCCCCATCACATCAGGCGGCTTCGCATCAGGCAGCCCAGCCCCAGGCAGCTCAAGCGCAGGCTGCCGCCCGGACAGGGACCTCCCACACGGAGATGGCCCAGCCCCCTGCCCCCACCGCGTCGCAGCCCCATCCAGCGCCCCAGGCAGGGTTCGAAGGCGGTGCGCCCTTCGGCTTCATGCGCAATCTCGACCGGGAAGGCCATGTGCGCAAGCTCAACGATGTGGAAGAAGAATTGATTCGCGCTGCAATCAATCACTATTCCGGCCGCATGACAGAAGTCGCCAAGCGCCTTGGCATTGGCCGGTCCACACTTTACCGCAAGCTGAAGGAATATGGCCTGGAGGATGGCGACAAAAACGCGGCAGCGTGAGCCCTGTGTCCTGACGGACGGGGAAATCCTGCCCATAAGGCAAACACGACGATTTTTTGACGTATTCTGCCCCTATCCAACGCTGGGGAAGGTTTTTGAGACGTGCGCCTTGCGAGTTGTAATTTTGTCACATTTATCAAGCGCGCGAAAATAGGGTAAAAACTTCTTAACTTGCACAGATTAGACTGTTGCTCCTGCTGGGGAGCACAGGATGGGTGAAAGCCATCAAAACGGCGAGACAAAGATTGCAGAACCGCTTAGTTGATTTCAGCGTCGTCGGTTGGATGTGGCGCGCGGCCAAAGCTGCGGGCCTGATCGTGATCATGTCCGCGTGTTTTATCACGGCGGCTGTTGCCGAAACCCGCACCCTCAAGCTTTACAATACCCATACCAAGGAACGGGTCTCCATCACGTTCAAGAAGAACGGCCGCTATCTGCCGGCAGGCCTTCGGGAAGCCAACCGGTTCTTGAGGGACTGGCGCCGCAACGAGATCATCAAGATCGATCCGGAACTGCTCGACCTCGTATGGGAAGTCTACCAGCAAGTGCGTGCCAAGGACTATATCTACGTCGTCTCCAGCTACCGGTCTCCGGCCACCAACAACATGCTGCGCAAGCGCTCGCGCGGCGTGGCCAGGAACAGCCAGCACACGCTTGGCAAGGCAATGGATTTCTACATTCCCGGCGTCAATCTGGCCAAGCTGCGGGCCACGGGCCTGCGCAAGCAAGTGGGAGGTGTCGGCTATTACCCACGCTCCGGCTCGCCATTTGTTCACATGGACACCGGCAGCGTGCGCCACTGGCCGAAAATGAGCCGGTCCCAGCTGGCCAAAGTGTTTCCCGACGGCAAGACCTTGCACATTCCCTCTGACGGCAAGCCGTTGAAAGGCTACAAGATCGCTTTGGCAGAATCCAAATCCGGGAAGCGCCGCACCTCCAAGCCGACGCTGGTTGCCGACAGCAGGCCGAGACCGAGCAGCAACGCTCCCAGCACCCGCGACCAGAGCCTGACCGCGCCGGGCAAACCGATTCTCTCCAGTCCGGCCTCCAGCACCCCGGCTGCGCCCGCACCACGGACCGCAAAACGGAAAGAGACCAAACAGCCGGCAGGTGGCAATCTCTTTGCCGGTCTCTTTGGCGGCGGCCAGACCCGGGACCGGAACCAGGCGAACCGGGCCGGAGCCGTGGGGAATGCGGCCCCGGCACAGACTGCAGATGCTTCTCTAACCTTCGACAACCCTCCGGTACCGGCCAGGAAAGTGCTGGCCAGCGGGGCGTCTCCCGTCCCCCCCGCACAACTTGTGGTGGCCAGTGCGGATACGACGGGTGCGCAAGCCCAGTCCCCGGTTCCGGCCGGGACACGGCTTACACCGCCCGGACCGACACCACCTGCAACGGTCGGCTCCACACCTGCGGCCAATACACTTGATGCCCAGCGTTTTGCCCTGGAAAACGGCCAGCCGGTCTTCCGGCCCCAGCCGGTGGCCAATCCAGCAACGCCGAACGAGGCCATTGACAGCCGCTTCCAGATTGCTGCCGCCCCAGCGCTGAAACCGAAACATGGCCTGAGCGATGCGGCCAAGCTTGCCGCCGCCGAGCTTGGCATTACGAATGCTGCGGCCGGATCCGTTCCGGTGCCCCGCACCCCACCGGCTAATGATCCGGTGGCCGCCATTGCTGCGGCCACAGGCGCTGGCACACCCTCACCGGCCCCGGCCCCCCGGCCCGAAACAACCCTGGCCTATGCCTCGGCTTCTGCCATACCGGCCAGCCTGACCAGCGCTTTGCGCCCGGCCGCTTCCCTTAACCGCTCCGAAGCCGCAGTCCGCCCCGGCGCAGCCTCCGAACCGGCCCGCGGTGCAAGCCGCCAGCCGTCCCTGTCCGGCCGCATTCCAAGTGAAGAGATCCTTGATCCCATGGCCGGCTTTGCCCGTCTTCCGGACAAGTCGGAACCTGCGCTTCTCTCCGGCGCAGGCACCACCCGGCACAAGGCTTTCGCGCTTCTGAGCCATCCGAACCAGCGCGCTTTGAAAAACGTGATAATGCCGGGGAACCGGTTTGTCGCCTCCAGCTTTGCCGCGGCCCCCTATGGCACCTTGCGCGCCGACCGCTTCGCCGGTCCAGCCGTCGTCATCCTCCCGGTCCGCTACGCCCGCTGACGGCAGAAGCGTCTTTCCAAACATACACAGCCTCTAAAGGCGGCGCCCTCAGAAGGGTCAAAGCGCACCGCACCGCCTCAAAGACGCATTCCTTGTGCAGGTGCCTGACTAATTTCTAAGCACACTCACCCGCAGCACCAGGCAAACGCACTGTTCAGAATTTTAACACTCTGATTTCATTAAAATTTCTCAAAACTCCTGATCTGGCACGGTTTCTGCTTTAGTAATATCCGGTTGAAACCCGATCAATACTGCGTCCAACGGCGGACGCAATGGCAGTGTTGCCATGAGTGTTTCGCTCCGCCCGCGCCCCTTTTGCGCCGTGGCGGGGCGGATCGTCTGAGCGCCGCATACTCCTGCGCCCGAAAAGTTTTTGCACTGGTCATGCCGCGCTGTGTCTTGGGCACACGCGCCCGGATGCGGTCCAAGCGGTCAAAGACGTGCCGGCACTCATCCACCACTGCCATTTCCTTCCCGGGCCCAGTTTCCTGCCGGTCCCAGGTCCTCCCAAGGCTGCGCGCCTGGACAACTTCTTGAAAGGACGTTCCATGTCATATGTCTCACCACAGGAATTCGCCACGAAGATGATCGAGGCCGGCGAAGCCAAGGTGTTCATGTCCACCAAAGACACCCTGATCCGGGCCTATATGGCCGGGGCCATTCTGGCGCTCGCCGCTGCCTTTGCGGTCACGATCGCAGTCAATACGGGCAACTTCCTGATTGCCTCTTTGCTGTTTCCCGTGGGATTCTGCATGCTCTATCTGCTGGGGTTCGACCTTCTGACCGGGGTGTTCACCCTGGTGCCCCTGGCCCTGTGGGCCAAACGGCCGGGGGTCACGGTCAGCGGCATGTTGCGCAACTGGGGCCTGGTCTTCCTTGGCAATTTCGCAGGTGCCATGACCACCGCCATCTTCATGGCCGTGATCTTCACCATGGGCTTCAGTCAGGAGCCAAATGCCGTCGGCCAGAAGATCGGCGTTATCGGGGAGGCCCGCACGGTCGGCTATGCGGCTGCCGGCTGGGCCGGTCTTCTGACAGTCTTCATCCGGGCGGTGATGTGCAACTGGATGGTGTCCACCGGAGTGGTCGCGGCCATGATGTCCACCTCCGTCTCCGGCAAGATCATGGCCATGTGGATGCCGATCCTGGTGTTCTTCTATCTCGGCTTCGAACACTCCATCGTCAACATGTTCCTGTTCCCGTCCGGCATCATGCTCGGCGGTGATTTCACGTGGTTCGACTACATCGTCTACAACGAAGCGCCTGTGATCCTGGGGAACCTTGTGGGCGGTCTGACCTTTGTCGGCGGCATGATCTACGCCACCCATTACAAGACCTCTCCCAAGCGCAATGCCGGCTATGAAACCCCGGCGGCAACCCCGGCCGAATAAGCCGTTCCGTCCGGCTCCCGCCGCAAGCCGGCGGGAGCCTTTTTCATGACACCAGCACACCGGGCCCGATGAAACCACTGGCGCACCATTTGAAGGTCCAACTGGGGCAGTTTTCCTCGGCCGGCGTGAAACCTGCCAATCAGGATTTCCACGGGGCCGTGGTGCCGGAAGACCAGACGCTCGTGCACAAGGGCATCGCGGTTGCCTTGGCCGACGGGATTTCCAGCAGTCCGGTGGCACATATTGCCGCTGAAACAGCAGTCAAATCCTTCCTGACAGATTACTACTGCACGTCCGATGCCTGGAGCGTTCGCACCGCCGCCTCCAAGGTGATCCGCGCCGCAAATTCCTGGCTCCACAGCCAGACGAAGCAGGCCGCCACACCCGACAAGGGCTATGTCACAACCTTTTCCGCCCTCGTTCTGAAGGGGCGGCAGGCGCATCTGTTCCATATCGGTGACAGCCGGATCTGGCGTCTCGCCGGGCAGAGCCTGGAATGCCTTACGGAAGATCACAGGCTCCAGCTGTCGGCCTGCGACCACACGCTCAACCGGGCCCTTGGCCTGTCACAAGCCCTGGACATCGACTCCCGCGCTCTCGATCTGCGGCCGGGGGATGTGTTCATTTTGACCACCGATGGCATTCATGAGGTGCTCTCCCCGGCCCATCTGGCAAAAGCCGTCTCCCAGATGCCCGATCCGGAAACGGCCGCACGGTTGATTGCCGAAGAGGCCATGGCAGCGGGCAGCACCGACAATCTGACCATTCAGATTATCAGGGTCGTCAGCCTGCCCGATGCGGGCCTAGAAGACATGCTTACCGGCGAGGCCGGTCTGCCGCCCGCACCCCTTCCCCGCGTACCGGGCACCCATGAGGGTTACCGGCTGCTAAGGCTGCTGCAGGCCACCAGCCGCAGCCATATCGTTCTGGCCGAAGATCCAGAAAGCGGCCACAAGGCCGTGCTGAAATTCCCTTCCCAGGATCTGCGCGAAGACCCGGGCTATCTGCGCCGTCTCACCCTGGAAGACTGGATTGCCCGGCGGCTGTCATCCCCCCATGTCCTCAAGGCGGCCCCCCAGCGCCAGCCCAAACAAACGCTCTTTGTGGCCACCGAATTCATCGAAGGGCAAACCCTGCGCCAGTGGATGACGGATCATCCCCATCCGGATCTGGAAACCGTGCGCGGGCTTCTTGAACAGATCGCAAAGGGACTGCGCGCGTTTCACCGCAAAGACATGGTGCATCAGGACCTGAGGCCTGAAAACATCATGATCGATGCGGCCGGAACGCTGAAGATTATCGATTTTGGCTCCGTACGGATCGCCGGCGTCATGGAAGCAGCCCCATCGCTCAACCGGGCAGAGATCCTGGGCACCCACCAATATTCCGCGCCGGAGCTTTTTCTGGGCTATCTGGGCACCGCCCTCAGCGACCAGTTTTCCCTCGCCGTCATTGCCTATGAAATTCTGACCGGACAGCTGCCTTATGGCAGCTCTGTTGCCCGCGCAGACACGCCCAAAGCCCAGTCAAGACTGACCTACCGGCCCGCTGCCGCCTTGACAGCGCGTGTGCCCGACTGGGTCGACGGGGCACTGGCCAAGGCCCTCCATCCAGTACCCGGCAAGCGCTATGAAGCGTTGAGCGCCTTTCTGGAAGACCTGCGCCGCCCCAACCCGCAGTTCCAGTCAGAACATGCCAGACCGCTTCTGAGCCGCAACCCGGTCCTGTTCTGGCAGCTTCTCAGCGCCGGCCTGGCGGTCCTGTGCCTCGCCCTTTTCTTTCACCTTTTCCCCCCAAAATAGGAGATCCGAATGTCCCCCCTCACACGCGAAGACATCACCACCTTGATCCTGTCGGCCAAGCGCCAGGCAGGTCTGACCTGGGAAGGCCTTGCAGAGCAGATCGGCATGTCCCCGGTCTGGACCCATTCGGCCGCCATGGGCATGAACGCCATGCCCGAGGACAAGGCCCTTGCCCTGACGCAGGCCCTCGGCCTGCCCCAGGAAGCCGCGCTGATCCTGCAGGAAAGCCCCACCAAGATCTGGGAACAGACCGTTCCGACCGACCCGTGCATATACCGCCTTTATGAGATCGTCGGCGTCTACGGCCCCACCATTAAGGCGCTCATCCATGAAAAATTCGGCGACGGCATCATGTCAGCCATCGATTTCGACATGAGTGTGGAGAAGGTCCCGCACCCGAAAGGCGACCGGGTCAAGGTCGAGATGAGCGGCAAGTACCTGCAATACAACGCCTGGTAATCGCGGGGCCCGGGACCCACTGGGCCCGCCTCCGCAAAGTCAGTTTAAAAGGACGCAGGGAGAGAGAGAAATGCATGCGCCTGTCGAAAAACGCGGGTTCAGCGAGGAGCAACTCGCCTACCTGGCAGACATCGTCGCCAAGTTCGGCCTGGACAAGGCGTTTCAGGCCGGCCCTGCCACCGGCAATGGCAATGTCACGGAGACTGTCTATGGCACTCCCCTGGAGGATCTGTGCAAGGAAGAAGTCGCCAAGTTCAATCTTCATCCGCTGGATCTGAGGGCGCGGATTGAACGCTGGACAGACCGCAATGAAATGGCGACCGGGCTGGACCAGTTTCTTCTGCGCCATTGGGGCTTTTTCAACGTGGAACCCAACAGCCCAGGATACATGGTTCGCCTGCGTCTGCCGGCTTGCAAATTGCGCGGTGATCAACTGGTCGCGCTCGCGGAAATCGCCGAGACCTATGCGGGCGGCTATGCCCATGTGACAACGCGGGGCAATTTTCAGCTGCGGGAAATCCAGCCGAAAGATGTGCTCAATGTCATGTACGCCCTGGACCAGGCGGGCCTGTCCTGCCATGGCTCGGGTGCCGATTCCGCACGCAACATGACCGCCTCCCCCACGGCCGGCTTCGATCCGCAGGAGCTGATCGATCTTGCGCCATATGCGATCCGGCTATCCAACCGGGTGCTCAACACGCGGGAGCTGCAAGGCCTGCCGCGCAAGTTCAACATTTCCTTCGACGGCGGCGGCACCATTTCCACCGTCAGCGATTCCAACGATATCTGTTTCCAGGCCATCAAGGTGGCCGCCAATGACCGGGGGCTGGAGCCGGGCGTCTATTGCCGGATCCTATTGGGCGGCATTTCGGGCCACCGGGATCTGGCGCGGGACACGGGCCTGATCTGCACACCGGAGGAAAGCGTTCTGGCAGGCACGGCCATGCTGCATGTGTTTGTTGAACATGCGGACAGGACCAACCGCAAAAAGGCCCGGCTGAAATATCTTCTGGATGCCAAAGGCCTGGACTGGTTCCTGGAGCGCACCCAGGAAAAACTGGACAGCCTTGAAGCCGGGTTCCGGCTGACCCCGCTGTCAGCAGAGCACGACCTGCCACGCCCGCCCGTGCTCCGCCAGGCCCATATCGGCGTCCACAAGCAAAAGGCAGCGGGTGAGAATTACATTGGTGTTGCTCTGGAAATGGGCCGTCTGTCGCCGGACCAGATGCGGCTTGCCGGTCAGATCGCCCTGGCAAGGGGCAGCAACGACGTCCGGTTGACCGTATGGCAGAACCTGTTGATTGCGGGCGTAAAAGACGCGGACATTGCCGCCACGGTTCAGGAGCTTGAGGCCAGCGGCCTGCCCACCAGGGCCACGGCCTTCGCCGCCGGGGCGGTGGCCTGCACCGGCCGCTGGGGATGCAAGCTCGGCCTTGCCCACACCAAGGAAAGCGGCACCAGCCTGGTGCGCCATCTGGAGCAGAAATTCACCCTCGACCGGCCGATCAACATCCATCTGACCGGTTGCCCCAATTCCTGCGCCCAGCATTATATTGGCGACATCGGCCTTGTTGGCACCACCTTGCCCGATGGCGGCGAAGGTTTTCATGTGGTGGTCGGGGGCGGCAGCGACCAGGATTACGGCATTGCCCGCCCGCTTTGCGGCCCGGTTCCGGCTGAGGATGTCAACGCCCTCGTGGAAACCATCATCGGCAACTACCTGAAGCGCCGCGTTCCGGGAACAAGCTTCCTGGACTTTGTACGCGCCCTCTCCGACGCAGACCTGCCCACCCTTCTGGACGGCGCCGCCCTCGCCGCCTGATCCCCTGTCAAGGAAAGACCCGAGCCCATGAGCCAGCATGACAAAGCCTTTCTGGAGAAGATCTCCGGGGCCTCATTGAAGGAAGAGCCTCAGATCCCGGCCGATTTTCTGCCGCCCGATGCACCTTTTGACGGGGCACAGAGAGAATGGCTGAACGGGATGTTCACGGGCCTGTTTGCCGTCACCAATGCAGCGGCGAGACAGGACCATGACGCCGTACCGGGCACCGCCCTGCAAATCCTGTTCGGCTCCCAGTCGGGTACGGCGGATGCCCTGTCCAAGGACTTGAGAAAATACGCCAGGACCCAAGGGTTTGAGGCCGCCATCGCCGAACTGGATTCTGTTTCCCCTGCAGATCTTGCCGCCGCCCATCATGTGCTGATCATCGCCGCCACCTTTGGCGAGGGTGAACCGACGGACAATGCCAGGAGCTTTTACGACAAACTCATGGCCGACGATGCCCCGCGCCTTCCCGAAAGCCTTCATTTCAGCGTCTGCGGGCTTGGGGACAGCAGCTATGCGAAATTCAACCAGGTAGGCCGGGATCTTGACCGGCGCCTTGGAGAGCTGGGAGCGACACGGGTTCAGGATCTGGCCGCCTGTGACGTGGCCTATGATGATGATTATACGGACTGGAAGACAGCCGTGTTTGAGACAGAGCCCTTCAAATCCGCCGCTGGGGCCGCACAGGCCGCCGAGCCCGAGGCACCGGGAGCAGCATTTGACAAGAACCACCCCTTCATCGCCACCCTTCTGGACTGCCGGTGCCTGAATGCTCCCGGCTCCGCCAAGACCGTGAACCATATCGAGCTTTCCCTGGCTGGCGGCGGCGAGGATCTGGACTATGTTGTGGGCGACGCCCTGGGCCTGTGGCCGGTCAATGATGCGGCCGAGGTGGACGCCCTGCTTGAGGCGGCCGGATTTTCAGGCCGGGAAACGGTTGAGCTCAAAAGCGGTCCGAGCAGCTTGCGTGCGGCCCTGCTGATCCGGCTGGATCTCAGCACAATCCCGCCGAAGACTCTCGAGCTCTGGAACACGCAAAAACCGTTTGAGGCCGCGCAGATCATCGATCTCCTGCCCCTTGCTCCGTCCAGCCTGACCCCGCAGCGGCTCGTGGACGGGCTGCGCCCGTTGCAGCCGCGCCTCTATTCCATTTCCTCAAGCCCGAAAAAACATCCGGGCGAAGTTCATCTGACGGTGGGAGAAGTGCATTATGAGCTGGAGGGGGCCGCGCGCAAAGGCGTTGCCTCCACCTATCTGGGCAACCGGCTCGCCCCCGGAGGCAATGCCGGCGTCTATATCCAGCGCTCCAGCCATTTCCACCTGCCGGAAGACGACAGCGTGCCGCTGATCATGATTGGCCCGGGCACCGGGATTGCGCCTTTCCGGGCCTTTCTGGAAGAACGCGAAATGCGCGGAGCGGCGGGGGAGAACTGGCTTTTTTTCGGCGACCAGCACAAGGCCACAGACTTTCTTTACCGGGATGATATCAGCGCCTGGCAGACGAGCGGCCTCTTGACAAAAACCAGCCTTGCCTGGTCCCGTGACGGGGCAGAAAAAGTCTATGTCCAGCATCTGATTGAACGCGAAGGCGCTGGATTCTTCGATTGGCTGCAGCGGGGCGCTGCGATCTATATTTGCGGTGATGCCTCCCGCATGGCCCAGGATGTCGATACGGCACTGCGCAAGGTCATTGCCACGCACGGCAATCTGGACGCAGCCGGGGCGGACGCCTATCTCGCCGATCTCGCCAAATCCGGCCGCTACCAACGGGATGTCTATTGATCAGCGCCTGAGAACCGGCAAGGACCTGAGGATCTGCATCCAGGACAGATTGAACGGGCTGTCAGCTGCCCGGTCCTGGGCCAGCACCAGAACACAGGCCCCGGATCTGGAATAGGCTTCCAGAGACAGGCTGTCCCTGCTGCGCACGATCCAGAATGTCTCGATAAGCGCCGGATCGGCGAAGATCCGGCACGATCCGCTGGCAAGTTCGATCAGACCGCCATGGCGGGTGACGCCGTCGAGACGGCCGGATATCAGCTGCAGGCAGGCAGCGCTTGGAACGCCAACAGTCACGGGTTGGCGCATTTCGCACAGATAGCGCAGCATATGGGGAATGACCTGGCGGTCGACCTGCCAGGCCTGATCCCGGTCCAGGATTTCAAGCCGGTCATGACGGCCCCGGCCCTGATCCAGCAGACAGGCATCCAGGTTTGAGGTGATCCCGCTGGCACTGAAGGCTTGCTCCGGCGCGCGCCTTTGCAAAGTCAGCGCTCCCTCCCGCTGGCCACCAAAAGCCTCAGGCAGATAGGCGGCCAGATCCTTTTCCCTTGTGCCATACATGAGCACATCAAAGGCAAGTTCGTCTGACAGGGACGCGATATAGCATTTATGCGCTGCCCGCCCCAGATCATCAAACACCTGCAGGGACGGCGCCTCCCGCTGCGCCTCATCCCCTTCCACCGCCACCAGCGTTTCGATCCCGTCCGGCAGCAGCCGGAGAGCAATGCCGCTATTGTCGAAGGTCAGCACTTCACCTGCCAGCATCGGCTTTTGATACATGCCGAGATCGCTCATGACGGCGGCTTCGTTCAAGGTGGTCGCGATCACCCGCACGAAGCCGGGCAACCAGTCCCGCAGCAGATCAATCCCCTCATCCAGCCCGCGCGCCCTCCGGCCCGCTGACAGGAACAGATCGGCCAGATCACAGGACCGGTCCTGAGGCGCCCGGGACAGGGGCTCCGGCCGGGTCCCGTTGTCCACCACCAGCCTGGGCCCAAACCTGTACCCCTTTACCATCTTGTTCACGAAGGACGGCTCCCCTGCCGGATGTCATGCCAATCTCAACTGATAGAGACGTCAGTAAACGTCGCGGAGATAGCGTTTTTCGCGCTTGAGATTGGCTACATAAGCCTGCGCTCCGTCTTGCGAATGGCCGCCAAACTCGGCAATGACCTGATGCAGTGCCCGGTCCACATCCTTGGCCATGCGGGTGGCATCACCGCAGACATAAAAAGAGGCCCCCTCTTCCAGCCAGGCATAAAGATCCTTGCCGTTTTCCTGCATCCGGTGCTGCACATAGACCTTCTGGTCCTGGTCGCGCGAAAATGCGAGATCGAGCCGGTTCAGGACGCCCTGTCGGCTAAAGGTGCTGAGCTCATCCTGATAGATGAAATCATGGGCCTTGTGCTGATCGCCAAAGAACAGCCAATTCGGCCCCTTGCCCCCTGCTGCACGGCGCTCTTGCAGGAAAGCGCGGAACGGGGCAATTCCCGTGCCCGGTCCGACCATGATCACCGGCCGGTCCGTGTCCTGCGGCAAGCGGAAGCTGTTGTTGGGGGACAGGAAGATGCCCGCGCTGCCGCTG
The DNA here is from genome assembly GCF_056160985.1 of Roseibium sp. AWQ4_290. NCBI lineage: Bacteria > Pseudomonadati > Pseudomonadota > Alphaproteobacteria > Hyphomicrobiales > Stappiaceae > Roseibium > Roseibium sp. AWQ4_290. The sequence continues at coordinate 137,905 of NZ_JBSWYG010000004.1, read as the reverse complement.
TCCTCCACCCGATCGGCCAGGAATGTGGAACAGACCCCGCCATGGTCGCGGCCATGGCTGCGGTAACGCACGCTGGCAACGGTCAGATGAATCCGGTCCGGCACCTCCAGAGGGCTGGAGGATATGGAATAGGCCCGGTGCTGCAACGGCTTCAGCAGCTTTGAAAATGCGCCCGCAGACAGGCTTTGCGGTGCGAGCAGATTGAGCAGATCCAGAGTGTCCCGGCCCCAGAGCCAGGCCTCCAGAGCTTCCTTGTCCCCATGTTTGACGATGTGGCTGAGTTCCTCGTTGCCGACCCGCTTTTCAACTTCGGCAACAAGGTCCTTAGACGGCGTAACAATTTCAAGCCGGTGCTGCAATGCGTCGCCGAACGGCCCGTCAATTCCCTCGACTGACGCATCATGATCCACCCCAAGCCAGGCCAGAAGGCTGGCAACAAACGCAGCGTCATTGACCGGCATCACCCCAAGCGCATCGCCCGCCTGATAGGTGATGCCGCTGGTGCCGAGGTCAAACTCGAAATGACGGATTTCCTTGCTCGACCCGTCCCCGGACAGGAGCCGGTTCACCGGCATTTGCGCCAAATAAGGGGACTTCCGGGTCCATTTCGGCCTGGCCGCCGCGCTTCCCGCGTCCGGACCGGCCACCGGTGCACCACCACCGGCGGCCGGTCCGGCCTTGCGCTCGCCAGCCAGCTTCGGCAGAGCCTCAGCTATCCAGCCGGCAGCAGCATCTTCAAAATCGATATCGCAATCCACACGGGGCAGCAGACGGCGGGCACCCAGCTGTTCCAGGCGCGTGTCGATCAATTTGCCCGCCTGGCAGAAGTCGTCATAGCCCGTATCCCCAAGGGCCAGCACACCGAAACTCAAGTTTTCCAGGCGCGGCGCGTTTTCAGCCGACAGGGCGTCCCAGAACAGCTGGGCGTTGTCCGGCATCTCGCCTTCGCCGTAAGTGGAGATCACAACCACCAGATCAGTCATGGCCTGCAAGGCGTCCAGGTCAACATCATCCAGCGCCTTGACCACCGGGGCCAGACCATTGGCCTTCGCTGCGGCCGCTGCATCCATGGCAACGGTTTCCGCATTGCCGGTCTGGGTGCCGAACAGGATATGCACCTCTGCTGGCCCGGCTCCCGTTTGCGCCGCCGGGGCGGCCGCAGCAGCAGGTCCCTGCAGGGCCAGGCGCGAATGCAGACCGGCCAGGAACCCGGACAGCCAGGAGCGCTGATCCTCGTTGAAGGGGGCATCTTTCGGAATGAAGGGAATTTGCATTGTTCTTGTCTCGTCTCAGCGCGCATGGGCGGCCGTGAAGGCCATCAGGTCGTCAAGGCTGTGCCGTGCGAACAGTTCCTCGAAACTGGGCAGGGAGCCGACAAGCGCGCGGTTCTTGGCATTCTGGAACAGGATCCAGCCATAGGTGCCCGGACTGTCCATGGAAAGGACATTCCGGCGGGCAAGCGCGGTCTTGTAGTCCCGCAGCCGTTTGTCCGCGATCAGCACGGCCAACTCCTGATCGTCATATTCGCTGACCGCCGTGCGCGCTGCACTCTGCAGCTTTTTCAACAGTGCAAAATCCTCCGTCAGCAGGAGATTGCGGGCCGCCTTGTCCACTGCCTCGTCGGTAATGCTCCGACTGCCCTGCACCCGGCCTAGCGCAAGCGACTGGGCCGTGGACATGACCAGATAGTTGTTCAGAAGAACAAACATCTCCTCAGTGTCCGTCTCGCCATAGCCGGGCACCGCTCCGTCCAGAACCGGTGCGCCGGATTTCAGGGCTGTCTTGAATTTCTGCATCTGGTACGCCACCAGCGCGCTGCTCAGTTCCTCAATCAGCTCCTTGCGCGAATGGGCCGCCAGGATCGCATCACTGTCCTGATAAAGCCGCAGGGATTTCGGCATGGCGTAGACGAAATTGCGCCGCTCGCTCTCCCAGTTGTCCAGAAGCCAGACGGCCTTGGCCGAGCCGGTTGCCTCCGCATGAAGGCTCAACAGGAAATGGACCGCATCCGCATGTATCCGGGCCAGCGGCGCCTCCTCGCCGAGGGCGCCCAGATCCACCGAATCGTGACTGACTTTGGAGCCAAGCTCACCGTAAGGATCGTACTGGTAGGCAAAGCCGCCGCTCATGCCATTGGCAAAGCCCTTGCCAAAGCTGCCAATGTTCAAGACCGCACCATTGGTCATGTATTCGCAGCAGAATTCGCCAACCCCTTCAACAACGGCCGTTGCGCCGGAATTGCGGACTGCGAACCGGTCCCCGGCCTGCCCCTCAATAAAGGTGCGACCACCCGTGGCCCCGAACAGGGCGAAATTGCCGATCAGGACATTGCCGCCAGCATCCCCGGACCCGCCGCCGGGAGAGCGCACGATTAAGGTGCCACCACAGGCGCTCTTGCCGACCCCGTCATTGCAGGTGCCGCTGTGGTCGAGGCGCATGCCGTCATTGCAGAAGGCGCCGAAAGACTGGCCAGCGGCGCCCGATGTCTCAATCCGCACCGTGTCCGCATCCAGATAACGGCGGCCCCGGTCATCCTGCAGCACAGCTGGAGACAACTTGCCGGACAGGGCCTCGCCCTCGTGGTTCAAAAGGCGCTCAATGTCGATGGCCAGCTGACCGGCCACCGTCTTGTTGCAGGTGTTCAGCTGTGCGTTCGGCCGCAGCCATACGGTCTGTGCGCCGTCTTCCAGAAGCTCCTTGCGGACTGTCTCCGCAAAGCGGTCATCCAGCTGAAAGTCCTTTTCCAGATAGACCGGGTCCTCAACCTGCCTGTCTTCAACACAGGCCAGCATGGAGGTCAGATCCAGATGTCCCACCTGGGCCGCGTGGTCGATCAGGTGCAGAAGATCGCCCCGGCCTCGCGCCGCCCTAAGAGACGGCAGGCCGAGCCCGGCCAGGATTTCCCGGGTCTCATGGGCAATGTTCAAGAGATACTGGGCAAGCGCGCGCGGATCGCCATCAAACACTTCCGGATTGGTCGTCAATCCGGCCGGACATTTGACATTGCAGTTCTTGGCCATGACGCATTTCAGCATCATCAGCGCGGTGGTGCCGAATTCAAAGGAATCCGCCCCGAGACAGGCCGACTTGACCACATCGCTGGCGGTCTGATGGGCCCCGGAACAACGCAGCACCACCTTCTGGCGAATGCCGTTGGCGCATAGCGCCTGATGCACTTCGGCAATACCGATCTCGGCGGAGCGGCCGGTATATTTCAGGCTCGTCACGGCCGCCGCCCCGGTGCCGCCGGTGTTTCCGGCCACATTGATCACATCGGCCCCGGCCTTGGCAACGCCCACCGCAATCGTGCCGATGCCTTCGGAAGACACCAGCTTGACGATCACCCGCACCCGCGCCGCTTTCGCATCATGGATGAGCTGGGCCAGATCCTCAATGGAATAGGTGTCGTGATGGGGGGGCGGCGATACCAGCTCCACGCCGGGCGTACCGCCCCGGGCTGCCGCAATTTCCACCGTCACCTTGGGCGCAGGCAGCTGCCCGCCCTCGCCCGGCTTGGCGCCCTGGCCGATCTTGATCTCGATTTCTTCCAGGTTCGGGTCAGCCAGATAGCCCGCCCAGACGCCGAAGCGGCCAGAGGCAAACTGCTTGATCTTGGAAGAGCGGATGGTGCCGTAGCGCGAAATATGTTCCCCGCCCTCGCCGGAATTGGACATGCCACCCGCCATGTTGGTGCCATGGGCCACCGCCTCATGGGCCGCAGCCACCAGCGCTCCGTGGCTCATGGCCCCGCTGGCCAGAAGCGGGGTGATCGCGCTGGCTGGCTGGACCTCCCGAAGGGCAATGCCATCGGGCGCAGGGCAGATCCGGCTCAAAAAGGCCGCAGCCTTGCCCTCAGCACGCACCTTGAGGTGGCTGTCTTCCAGCCAATGACCCTGGATCGCCCCGCCAAACCGGCGCACAAGCGCCTCGGCCAGATCAGAGCGCCGGGTCAGTTCATTGCCGCCAGCCCCGGTCAGGGCCAGTTTGAACCTATCCTCCGCCTCCCGGGCACAGGTCAGGCCCCGGATCTGGAAGGACGTATTTCCAGCAAGGGAAAAGCGGCGGAACTCGCGTTCAAATTCCGGTGCGGAGGCCGCGAACGAAACATCCGCCGGAAAGTCCAGAACATCGCGCAAGGCGGCCGGGCGGCGCGCCCGCTCCTCCACCATCATGCGCGAAAAGGCCCGGTAGCCCGGAGTGACCGTAAACGCGTCGATCATCTGCGGGGTCAGCGTGTCGAAATTCGTATAGGTATAGGCGGTTTCGTCCAGCCCGAACGCATCCTGCAGCCGGTCAACCGGCAGAAGGCGCAGATAGTCGTCCTCCGCCCCCGCATCCGGATTGCCATTCAGCTGCACAGCTTCCTCGGTCATGTCGACAAAGCCGCGCACCGCGGTGGTGCCATAGGAATGGCCGGCCCCTTCCGCCCGCTCCTTGAAGAGGCCCAGCAGCGGAATGTCCTTTTCGCCGCTGACAGTGCGCGCGCGCTCATGCCAGTCATGAACGGCGGCTGCAATCGTCTCAAAGCCGACCCCGCCCACCGGCGTCTTCACATTGGGGAAATAGCGTTTCAGAACCGGATCCTGCGTGTCCAGGAAGTTGGGCTCGAAAAATTCCCCGCCAATATAGCTTTCCGCCGTGCACAGGCCGACCTTGCCCATAGTCTTGAGCAGCGACTTTTCCGCCGCCTTGGCAAAGCGCCTGAAGGCCGCGTCCGCGTCTTCCGGGAAGGTTTCTTCCGCCCGCAGCTGGACCGCCAGCGGATAGACCGCAGACGCGCCGAACCCAAGCGCGATGGCAATATGATGGGCCGAAGAGATCTGGCCGCTTTCCACGATCAGCGAGGCCTTGAGCCGCAGCCCTTCCTCAATCAGCTTCTGGTTGACCGCCGAGACCACCAGCGCCGTCGGCAGGGCCGCACGGCCGGAGGCAACCTGGCGGTCGCTCAGGATCACGATGCCGCCCTTGTCCGCCACATGCTCTACCACATCTGAGCAAAGCGCATCGATCGCCGCTTTCAGGGCAGACGCATTCGCCGCCGGGTTGCCTGACACCGGACAATAGAGCATTTCCGCGACCCGGACCGGCGTCACGGTCTGGGTGCGCAGCCATTTCATGTCCGTGCGGGACAGGATCGGGCTTTCGATCACCACCTGTTTGTGGTCCGACCCGGTAAAGCTCGGTTTGCTGCCCAACGCCACGCGCAAGGTCATGCCATCGGCTTCGCGGATGGAATCGAGCGGCGGATTGGTCACCTGGGCGAAGCGCTGGGAAAAGTATTTCGCAACGCCGCCTTCCCGGTCGGACAGGGCATTGATGGCGGCGCCATAGCCCATGGCGGAGATCTTCTCCGCCCCGGTGGCCAGCATCGGGTCCATGAGAAAGCGGAAGCTTTCCTGATTGTGGGAATATGCAACATAGCGCTGGTGCAGTGACAGGTCGCCCTCATAGGGCACAAGCCGTCCGGGGATCTTGATCGGCTCGCCCCGCTCCTCGGCAAGGTTCAGCCGCGCTTCGGCCAGAAGCGCCATGTAATCCCGCTCCGACGCCAGCCGTTCCAGAGTGTCGCGCGTTTCCCAGAGGCGCTTTTCGCGATGGTCATAATAGAGCATGCCGCCAGCTTCGATCCGCCCGCGCCGTAAAATATCTTCCGGCGGGAAGTTGATCTGCCCCGCCTCGGACATGACGGTCAGATATTCGGCCGTTTCGGTGGAGCGCAACGGGCGTAGGCCCAGCCGGTCCAGCCGGGCTCCGACAATCGTGCCGTCGCTGAAGATCAGCGCCGCCGGGCCGTCATTCTTCTCCTCATAAAGAGAGAAATATTCCAGCATTGCCCGCACATCCGCGGAAAGCGAAGGATCGTTTTCCCAGGCGGGCGGCATCATTGAGACCACAGCGGTCACAAGATCCAGCTCGTCCTGCAGCACACGGCCCTGCAGGGTCTGGTCCAGACGGCAACTGTCCGACTGGCCACGCGGGCGGATGATGCTGGCGTTTTTCGCGCTCGCAACGGCCGCTTCCGACAGCCGGTTCTTCTTGTCCGTATTGAGTTCCCCATTATGCGCCATCAGGCGGAACGGCTGCGCCATGCTTGGATGGGGATCGGTGTTTGTGGAAAACCGGGTATGGAAAAACAGGGTGTGGACCTTGTGCGCCGGGTCGCGCAAGTCGGTAAAATAGGGTACCAGCTCATAGGAATTCAGCCGCCCCTTGAACACTTGCGTGCGGGCACTGAGCGACAGCGGATAAAGCCCGTCCAGCGCGGCATCCGTATAGGCCTTGGCCTCAATCGCAAGCAGGGCCTGGTGCACGGTTTTGTCGCAGATCACAGGCGTGCGCTCGTCAGCAGACACGAAAACCCATTGCCGGATCGGCAGCTGATAGGGCACGGCGCGCGGGCGCAGGGCGGCATTGTCCACCGGCACATCCCGCGTCAGGATCACCTCAAACCCATGCAATTGCAGCACGGTCTCCACAAGGGCTTCCGCCGCCGGATATTCGGCAGGATCGTTGGGCAGAAAGAAATTGCCAACGCCGAATGTGCCGGGTGTGAGCGTGTCCCGGCCGGTCAGCTGGCGGAAAAACGGTTCGGACAGATCAATCGACACACCAGCGCCATCGCCAACCCCTTCTGACGACATGCCGCCGCGATGGGGGACCGCACACAGGGCCTCATGGGCCAGCTCAAGGACGTCATGGGTCTGGACACCGTCCTTGCGTGTGATGAAACCAACCCCGCAGCTGCTCTTGGCGTCCTGCGGGTCGTATAATCCGAACTCACCCTTATGCACCTATATGCGTCTCCTCAATCTGTTGACCTTCTGCCGCCTGCCTTGTCCGTCGCGCGCACCGGCGCATGCAAAACCCGGCCGGACCGCAAACGCGGACCGTGCCTTGTCAAAGGTTCTGAACATTCGGGATATTTGGGCTGACCCGGACCTCCCGGTCTGGGCTGGCGGAACCTTAGGCCACTTGGGTATTAAACTTGACTAAAAGTTTCAAGTTTATTTTTGACAACGCGGAAGAACCGGAGAACCTGCAGAGCCGGACGGCGGATCTTTGTCAGCTTGACCTTTTCCCAGCGGCGCGGGTTTCCCTTGGGCGAGATGGAGGCTTTGGCCGCCGTTGCACAAAACAGGTTCAGGCAGATTTTTTTTGAAGCGATCAAGGCCCGCAAAGCGCTGCGGATCGAGCGATACTCTAAAAGAGTGCGAAGGGCTTCTCGCAGCAAATAGAAGCTGGAAAGGCCCACTCATCCGGAAATTCTGCAGAAAACGGCTTCAAGAGCCCATCCGTTCCAGAGGCGCTGTCCCCTCCATCGTTCATAATTAGCTGGCAGCCGGGTTCAGTCTTGACAATATGCCGGTCAGGCGGCGCGCGGATCACACCCAAAGTGCAATATCCGGCCGGACCTTTTTGTCAGAAGACACCCTAGAAAAGTTTTGGCACTTCTTAAATTTACTTAACGTCATTATTTGCCGGAAAATAAACCCCGACCGTGCACCGGATCAATTCTGAACAGAAGTTAATTTGACCTTGCATAGCCCTCTCCACATGTATGGGAACGTAATCGTTGCACATGTCTCCCGGTCGGGGCTTTGACCGGGGTTCGCCACCGCCAGTCATGTCTTCACACATACCGTTATTGGGCCGGGGTCTCCGGTCTTGTGCTTCCTGTTCGGGTTGGAGCGAATACTATGGCGAACATAGATCACGTGCGGACGTGCGCCAGTCCTTTTGGACCTGACGTGCTGCCCGCAGGGTTTTTAACACAAAAAGGGTGCTCCCAAGCCCTTGCCCGGATCACATGCCCAACTTTGCATTCTCGCCTGAAAGCACCGTTCCCGCTCCTGCGGGACACCGCCCAGCCCCATAGCCGCATCCAAAAGCCCTCCCGCCAATCCCCCTGCAAAACAATACCCTGGCAGACCTGCCGATTGACCCCTGTGCCGCCCGCAGCCGGTCTTCTGCAAGACCGCGCATGTCTTGAAACTCCGGCGCTGAGGCGCCAGGAGCCGCGCCGCTTCAGGTCCGGTTCCGTCCAAATTCAAAGGTAGCCCGATGTCACGAATCACAAAGTCACTCGCCCATGTGCTGATCGGATCAGCCGCCCTCACGCTTGGCACCCAGGCCCAGGCGCAGGATGTCACGTCAAAGGTCATCGACGGGTCCTGGGACACGCCTGCCGGCTTTTTCGCCTATGTGGAATATGAATTGTCCGGCGAGCCGCTCGCGGAAGGGCTTGGCCTCAATCTCGACGTTCTCGACCCGGACCAGGCCAACAAGCCGGATCCGTTCGATTTCAGCGCCGGGATCCTGTCCTATGAAATGTCCGAAGAGGCCATGTACTCGGTCTATTACAAGTCTGGCCTGGGTCCACATCTGGCCAATGGCCCGGTCAACCTCAAGCGGGCTGGCAAGGGCAACCCTATGGAAGCGCTTGGCAAGCGGGTGGTGGATCTGGCAGCTGCAGCGGGGGAAACACCTGCCGACCTGCCGCAAAATTTCTATCCGATCACGTTCCCCTTTCCCAAAAGCACGCCGCAATTCGCCAAGCCGGTGGACGTAGCGGTTCAGGCCACAACACCGATGGATGTGCTCACGGATGCCGGCCATGCCAGATCGATCCAGGCGGTGCTGCCGGCCTATTTCCGCGACTACAAGACCCTGCGCTGGACCGGTCAGGGCGCTGTTCATGCCTTTACGCCGGAAACCGCCGGCATGGGTCTTTTGAAAGACGTGCTTTGGGCCCAGGATTACATGCGCCAGATGCATAAAGTGTCCACGGATGAGGCCCTGGACAATGTCAGCGGCCCCCAGGCAGACAAGGACCCGGATATCGCTCTTGGCGATGTCGGCTCGGACGGCTTCAACGGAAACATGCTGACGGAAATTTCCTGGGACGCGCTGACAATGATGCGTGATCAGTTTGCCTATGACGGCACAAAACTGGGCGCCAGAATCCCGGTGGACTATGATGCCAGCGCCTCTCCGGTCTGGTTCCCCAACCGCATCCATGTGGACATGACCCGGAAAAACGGCGTCTCAGCAGTCGGCAAGGCCACAGTGGAAGACGGCAGCTCCAGCCTGCGCTCGCTCTGGTCCATGCTGTGGCCACTCGGCGAATTCTACGGCTTTGCCGATCAGCGCACGGTCAATCACAACAAAAAACCGGAATTTGAGGCCGTCTTTGATGGCGCCCCCTTCCCGGCCGCTCCGAAGGAAAATCTCGGCACCGGCCCGTTTGCCAAAAAACCGGCGGATGATCCTTTCACCATCGTGCAGGAACTGACCCGCCTGACCTCGCAAAACCTTCTGACCCTGAACTACGACAAAAAGGACGGCATTTTCCTCGACACCTGGAAAGACGGCAAACAGGGCACCAAAAGCACCACCTATGACGCGGCCTATGCCATGGTGGCCCTGCGCATCTATGAGCGGGCAATTGACGCTTTGCCGGTGGGCTACGCCTCGGCCAGCAGCGGCAAGTCCCTGGAAACAGCGGAAGGCAAACAGGCGCTGAAGGCGATCCGGTCCGAAGCCGATTTCATGCTCACCAAGCTGATCGGCAAGGAGGGCCTGATCTCCGACAGCTATGACACGGTCAAGGGCCCGTCCGGCACCCACTCGCTTCTGGCCCAGTTCGCGGCCCTGCGCGGGCTCAGCGCCGCATATCTGGCAACGGGAGACGAAAAATACCGCGACGCAGCAAAATCTCTCTATTTGGCCGCAGAAGCCCATTTCTTCGATCCCGCACTCGGTATATTTAACAATCATCCGGGATCATCGTTCGACGTTGATCCGAGAACAGCAGGAGTTGTCAGCGGGGGCCTTCGCGAGTTGATGCTCAACCTTGTTTCACGCTCGGATCCCTCAGATCCGAAGCTCAGCCTTGCCCATCTGTCCGAGCGCTATGCGGCCTGGTTCAAGACCGTTGCGCTGAAGCTGCAGCTGGCCGAATGGCTGAACGACACCGGTGAACACATGACCGCCAAGAATGATACCGGTGATGTGAACGAAAACGGCGTGAAATCGGTCACCTTTGCAGGCGGCCCGAACGGCACGGCAGCCGTCATGGCTTCCAAGGTCGAGATAAGCCCTGCGAACTAGGCCGGACACCGGCGCATATTGGGCAGATGGCCGGGCCGCCGGCCATCTGGGAGAGGACAAGCTGGATTGAACCGCGTGGACGAGGCCTTGACATCCAACCCGGCACCAACCGGAGCGCAATCCGGCACACGGCATCAGCCCCGGACCCGGCCGGCGGCTGATGCGCAGCCTTTGTCCCGCTCCGGTGCACCTTCCCCCTTCCAGCGCAGGCTGCGCAGCCTCGCCCGTTTGTCCATGAAACTCATCCGTCCGGTGGAAGCCTGTCTTGTGCTGTTGCTGGCCACCGGCCTGATGATCACCGAATACACCCACGTGCCCTGGGTTATGAAACGCTGGGCGCTGACCGTTCATCTGGCCGCTGCACTCGTGCTGTTTCCAGCCGTCATTCTCATCTTCTGGGCCCTGCACCGGGGCCATCTGGCCGCCAGCCGGCGCCCCCGGTTCCGCCGCACCGGCCGGACCATCGAAATCCTGTTGCTGGTCATGGTGCTCTGCGGCGCATGGCTGTTGTTCATTGGCGAGAATTTCTCGGCCATCGGCACCGCCGCCCATCTCATTCATCTTCTTCTGGCCGTGCCACTGATGGCCGTGGTGCTGTGGCATTCCTGGCCCCGCAGCACCTTGCGCACCCTGCTCCGCCGTCTTGGACTGACCTCCCTGACCGCGGCGATGATGGCTCTCTCCTCCGCCGGCAGCGAGCTTCACGCAACCCCGGCAGCGCCTTCAAAGGCAATCGCCAGCACATCGCTTTTGTTGAGTGCGGACAAATCCGTTCTCTACAGTGCCAATTTCGAGGCAGGCTCAGTGTCGAAAATCCGCCGCAAGGACGGCAAGCTGCTCGGCGAGGCCCAGCTTGGACGGGAGATCCGCACCGTCGCCCTCAATGACGACGAGACCCTGCTCGCCGTTACCGACCATGGCGGCGACATGGTGCATATCCTGGATTCCAAAACCCTGAAGACAAAGGCGTCCCGCCACCTGGCCAGCAAACCCTATGGGGTGATCTTCGATGCCAGAAATCAGCTGTTCTGGGTGAGCGCGGGAGAAAGCCACACCCTTTACGGGCTCGACACGGATGCCCGGATCAAGGTGACGCTGAATGTGGAAGACACACCGCGCGGGCTTGCGCTGCTGCCCGATGGCCGCCTGCTGATCACCCATGCGCTGACCGGCGCAGTGTCGATCTATGACACAATGGTGCTGCCGCCCAGGCTTGAAAAGACCATCCGACTGGCCAAAAGCACCAATGCCGATCCAACAAAGTCCCAAGGGGTCCCGAGAGCGCTCGACCGGATCGTGCTGAGCCCGGATCTGAAACAGGCCTGGCTGCCGCACCACCTTTGGAACTTCACCCATCCCTTCCAGTTTCAGACCAACCTCTTTCCCGCGCTCTCCGTGCTCTGGCTGGAACAGGGCAAGGAGCACGAGCTGGTCAACCGGCGCAAACAGCTGTTTGCGCAGATCAACGTGATTGACGCGGGCAATGTCCAGCGGATCGTGTCAAACCCTTATGACGCGGCCTTTTCGGAAGACGGCTCCAAGGTCTATGCGGTGATGGCCGGGAGCGAGGACCTGGTGATCTTTGATCTGTCCCGCGCTCCCAAAGCCTCTGGGGACGAAGATGCCAAAAGCGGCACGCTCGGCGCCATGGCCTCCAAAGTCTTTGCCCTGCCGGGTGAGAACCCGCGCGGGATCGTGGTGGATGGCAACGATATTCTGATCCAGAACGCCATGGGCCTTGACCTCTCGCTGATCTCCGCAGGCGGCGGCGGACCGTTTTCGCAAATGTCCGTCACCAGCCCGAGCTTTGCAAAACTGGTCAGCAAGGACCCGCTTGACCCGCATCTGCGCCGGGGCTTGAGGCTGTTTCATCTTGCCAAAACCGCAGCCTTTCCCGACGCGCCCATGGCCGGGCGCAACTGGATGAGCTGCGCCAGTTGCCATTTGACCGGGTTCAACTACACCAATGGTGCGCTTTTCCGGGACACGTCCCGGGACATCACCCGGAACGCCGTTCCGGGCCACTTCAGTCTCAAATCCTTCGTCAGCGGCAATTTCGTTGGCGAATATATCCGCATGGCCCAGCAGACCCAGGGCGGCATGGGTGCAGATCCCCAAAGCACTTCACCAAAAATCGACCCGGACAACCCGCCGCCGGAGGTTGCCGCAAGGATGCGGGATCTGCATGCCTATGTGACCTCGGATTACAATCTGCCACTCCTGTCCACATGGCTGCGCGGGGAAGACGGCTCCGGAGCGGTCGATCACAAGGACTGGATCAATCCGGCCCTTTGCGGCACGTGCCACAGCAAAATCTATCAGGAATGGACTGGCTCGATGCACCGTCTCATGGGCGAGTCCAATCCTTATTATGTGGTTTTGGAAGACCTGGCTGCGAAATCGATTGGCGAGCCCTTCCGGGTCTGGTGCATGGGCTGCCATGCGCCCCAGGCGCTGCTGTCGGGCAAACGCAAGACCGGTGGCGGCCAGGGCGTTGCCCAGTTGTTTGAAACGGACGGCAAGGCACTTGAGGCACGGCTGAAGCACTATGTTCATGCCATTGACGAGGGCACAGGCTGCGTCTTCTGCCACCGCACGAAAAAAGTGGAACTGGCGGGCCCAACCGGCGGCGGCAACGCGAGTCTCCAGATCTCCTTGAAAGACCGGCAAACCTATCCAGGAGAAGCCTCCTCCTCTCCGGCGGTGCGCTGGCTGGCCGAGCGGGCGATCCGGGCAGAGCCGGAAGAACATGCCCGCTCCTTCAGCCCGCCAGCCCTGAAAGGCCCGGAATTCTGTTCCGCCTGCCACGAGGAATTCACCCCCGGCTTAGGCGCGCAAACCACCTCCACCTACTCCGAATGGCTCGCCTCACCGTATCACGACAGAGACAATCCGGCCGCCTCCACCACCTGCAATGACTGCCACATGAGCCTGAATGTCACCGGCAGCGATCCGGCGCCGGGCATTGCCACCGATGGCGGCCCCGTCTCGCCCCGCTACCGGTCGCACAATTTTGTCGGGGCCCAATATCATCTGGCCGGGCTGCGCAGCCCGGAGCGCCGCCGGATGACAATCGAACACTTGAAGAGCGCTGCGGAGCTGGAGACCTCTTTCAAGGCAGAAGCAGATGGCAGCGGCGATGTGGTGGTGCGGGTCAAGAATGTGGGCGCAGGCCACAATCTGCCGACCGGCGTTTCCGATTTCCGTCAGCTCTGGCTGGATGTGAGCGTCTGGGACGCCACGGGCAAGGAAGTGGTGCACTCCGGCAAACTGGCTTCGGACGGAACTCTGGATCCGGACGCCCATCTGTTCCGCGATGTTTTCGGCGATGCCAAGGGCCATCACCTGCTGTTAAAATTCTGGGAGCACCGGAAAATGCTTCAGGACACGCGCATCCCCCCCGGCGGGTTCCGCGATGAACTCTACAAGGTGCCGGCCTCGGCCCGGTATCCCCTCAAGGTCGAAGCGAAACTGATGTTCCGGACATTCCCTCAAAAGGTTACGGATCTAGTCCGCGAACGTTTCCCCGAAATGCCGCCTCCGGAAGCCATCGAGCTGGAGCATGTCACCCAAATCCTGGAAGGCCGTGAACCATGATCGGAACGTTTTTGATTGTCTTCCGCGAAGGCCTTGAAGCCTTCCTTCTGATCGGCATTCTGCTGGCCTATCTGCGCAAGCTGGAAGCGGGGCGGTACGCGGTCTGGATCTTTGCCGGCGCCCTTGCCGGAGCCATCGTTGCCCTTGCCGCCGCCTTCGCGTTCGAATTCGCCGTCAACGAGTTTTACAGCAAGACCTATCGCCTGATCTTGACCGGCGCGATCATGCTGCTCGCCGCCGCTGTCCTGACCTATATGGCTGTGTGGATGGAAAAACAGGCTCGGGAAATGACCGGCTCGGCCAAGGCGCATTTGCGGGACTATATCTCCACCGGCAATGTCATCGGCATCGCCTTTCTGGCCTTTGTCTCCGTCTGGCGCGAATTTATGGAAACCATCCTGTTCCTGTCCGCACTGATGTTTTCCGGGGTTGAGATTTCCTGGACCGGGGGCGCTTTGGGGGCCGGGCTTGCAGCCCTGCTGGTATGGCTGATGATGCGGGGCACACGCCATCTGCCCATTGGACGTTTTTTCCGCTGGTCCAGCTTTCTGATCCTGTTCATTGCTGCTGGCCTGTTGTCGTCTGCAACGAATATCTTCCAGGGGCTTGGCTATCTGCCCGGCCCGCTGACACCCCTTTTCGACCTCTCTGCAGTGCTGCCGGACACGAGCGGGGTGGGCCAGTTTCTGCGCGGGCTGTTCGGCTATTCCGCTTCGCCCAGCCCGCTGCAGTTTGCAGTCTGGTTCGGGTTCTTGAGCCTGTCATTGACCCTGTGGCACCGCGCCTATGCCACTTCAGCCACCCCCAAAAACGCATGAGAGCCTGATGCTGACGCCCCCAAAGTCCGGGCCCGCCCGCCCAAGTTCCCTGCGCCATGTGGTGGTGATCGGAGCCGGACCGTCCGGTCTGATGGCTGCCTATACACTTGCCAGGGCCGGGACAGCTGTCACGGTGCTGGAAAAGCGCGATGGCACCGGCGGGCTTGGCGGCACGACGGTGTTTGACGGCAAGGCCGGGCGCTACCGGTTTGACTTTGGCGGCCATCGCTTCATCACCAGCAACCAGGACCTGCTGAACCTGGTGGAAACTCTGGTGGGCGCTGATCTTCTTTATGCCGAACGGCGCTCCGTCATCCGGCTGGGCGGGCGCACCTATGACTATCCCCTGTCAATCGGGAACCTTCTGGCAACGGCGCCGCCCTCTCTTCTGGCAGGGGCTGCAGGCGATCTTGCCGGAAAGCTGCTCACACGGGAGCAACCGGACGGGACGGCGGATTTTGAAACCTGGACAAAGGCGCGGTTCGGGCCAACGCTCTACAAGCGGTTTTTTGCCGGCTACACGGAAAAGCTCTGGGGCATTCCCCCGTCCGAGCTCTCCGGCGACTGGGCCGAACAGCGTATCAGCCTGATCGATCTGAAGGACGTCGCCCGCCGCCTTCTGCCCGGCAGCGGCAAGGGTCTGCGCACCTATGCCAGAACCTACCGCTATCCGCGCCTCGGGTTCGGCATGCTGTTTGACCGCCTCGCCCGGCATGTGGAAGCGCTGGGGGCAGACATCCGGACCGGAACCGGCGTGACCGGGTTTCAGATGAGCGGGAACAGGATCAGCAAGGTGGAGACCGAAAACGGCTGTCTGGCCTGCGATGCGGTGATTTCGACAGTTCCCCTGCCCGACATGGTGCGGCTGACCGGCGGCCAGTCGGCGCTGACCTTCCGGGGCCTGAGGTTTTTCAACATGCTGATGGATGTGGAGGATATCTCCCCCAACACCTGGCAGTATCTGTCCGATCCGCACATTCTGGCGACCCGCCTTCAGGAACCCAAGCGGCGCTCTGCCGAAATGGCTCCGCCCGGCAAAACGTCGATCATGCTGGAAATTCCCTGCAACCCCGGACAGGCGGTTTGGGAAATGCCCGATGATCAGCTTTTTGCCACCTTGTGCCTGCAACTGGCCGAGTTGGGCATCGATCCGGCCATGGCCAGCGGCGAGTATTTTTCCACCCGTGCGGCCAAGGCCTATCCCTTGATGCGCCAGGGCTATCAGTTGGAGCGGGAGCGGGCCTTTGCCCATCTGGGCCAGATCGAAAACCTGACCCAATGCGGCCGGCAGGGCAGCTTCCGCTATGTCTTCACCGACACGGCCATGGAGATGGGCCAGATGGCAGCGGAGGCGCTGCTGGACGGCCGGGACCAGCGCCGGGCGGTGCGCGATCACCGCAACGAACGGGTCGTCATTGAAACCGAAAGCATTGCCTGAAACAGAGGCCGGAAGGACCCTGCCCATGAGACCCCAGCTGATCTTTGCCGCCCTTTTGAGCCTCACCCTTTTGGCGGTGGCCCCGGCACAAGCCTATACCTATGCCTCCCCCCAATCCGATCCTCTGATTGCCGGACGTGAGGCTTTTCTTGCCGCCGTCAATGGCGGAGATTGGCCGGCGGCTGAACAGGCCGCCGCCACCTTCAAGCCGGATCTGGATCTTCTGGAAAAAGGCGAGGAGAGTTTCAAGGGGGACCCGGGCATTTCCGAGGCCTTCACAAAGGCCCTGGCGGCGAAAAACGCTGATGCCGCAAAGGCGGCACTGCGGCGCGCCACCATTGACCAGATCGACCGGCGCCTGTCCTCCGCCTCCCAAAACATCACCACCTACCAGACCGCCTCGACCCTCATTGCATCCGCCCTGGCCTTTTTCTCCGCCCTTGAGGGAGACCTTCCGGCAGACACCCGCCAGACCATTTCCGCCGAGCTTCAAAAGGCGCTGGATGCGGTCGGCAAGCCGGGCGTTTTTGGCTATGGCGCACAGGATCCAGACCCTGCCGCCCTCGCCGCCGCCCATGACAAGATCCTGAGCGCCCTGCGCGCCGCGCCCCAGAAGTGACGCAGACCCTTCTGTCACAAGGACCCCCCACTCCCAAAGGGCGACCGCCACACGGGGTGGCGTCCCTCAGGACGATGGGGGGCGCAAGAACTCAGGCAGGGCTGACCCTCGCGCTTGCGCTCGCGTCTGCGGCCTATCTCGTCTGGCTCGCACGTTTCCTGCTCGCCCTGCCGCCCGACCTGTCCTGCGATGATGCGCTGTTCTTTTCCAGGGCGCTGACACGGTTTTCAATCCTCGATTATTCGCCCCACTTTCCAGGCTATCCCGCCTTTGTCGGCCTCGGCCGTCTTGCCCTTCATGTCTGGCCGGATCCGGCGGCAGCGCTGATCCGCACAAGCCTCTTCACATCACTGGCCCTGCCCGGTGCCGCAGCCCTGATCACCTGGCGCTGGACACGCTCCGGTGCCCGCGCTGCCCTGTGTTTTGCACTGGTTCTGGCCCAGCCTTTTTTGCCGCTTGCCGCACTGTCCGGCCTGTCGGACAGCACCGGCCTGCTGTTTTTTCTGATGTTCTTTGCCCTGTTGCCGGATCAGACGGACGGGGCTTCGAATGGTCTGAAAGAAGACGCCCAGACCTTTCTGGCAGGCCTTGCCCTTGGCCTGTCCGCCGCCGCAAGGCCCTCGGACGGGCTGGTTCTCGCCGCAGCCTTTGCTCCCATTGCCTCCAGCTCCCGGCGCACGGCACTGGCGCTCAGTGCAGGTGCCCTTGCCGCCGCGCTGCCCGCCCTCTTAGCTCTGATGGCGCTGGAAGGCTGGGGCTATTTTGCCGAAGGCTGGCGCTTTTTCGAAGGTCATATGCTCGGCTGGGGCAACACGGTCCTCAGCCGCCACCCTCACAGCGGCTGGTCCCAGGTCCTGACCCATGGCGCTGTTCTGGGCGGCCTTGTTCTACCCTATGCTGCCCTGCTCCTGTGCTGCCATCTGCCCCGGGGCAAAGACCGGCGCTCCGCGGCATTTCTGGCCAGCCTGCTGGTGGCGGCCCTGTGGACCCTCCTCTTCCAGAACCCTGAGCACCTGCGCCATCTGCTGCCGGTCACCACCCTTCTGGCCGTGGCTGTCTCACACCATCTGAAACACATACGGGCAGGTCTCGCCGCCGGACTTGGCGCGCTAATGATTGCCAGCATCCTGCTGCATCCACCTCTTGGATCTGCTGAGCCAGCACCAGCACACGCGCCCCTTCAGGCTGCTGTTGAGACCATCAACAGGCTGGGACCGGATGTTGTGGTTCTGGCGCAAGACCGCCTTGCGCTCTTGCGCGCCCGGCTGACCCGGGCCCGTGTCTATGACCTCACCTATCCGGCCAGCACTGCGGCCTCCCTCAAAGGCAAGACTGCGGTCTTCGTGAAGATCAGTGCGCAGCGCGGACCAAAGTGCAGAAAGGCCCGCTTTCTGCCCGGCCGGGTTCCGGGCGAGCAGGGCCTCTGGCTCTGCCAGCCGGAGCGCTGGCCGCCGGACAGCTGACGGAAGATTGGCCCGTTCCAACACACCCGCGCGGACCGGACTTCTTACATACCACAATTCCGGCAGCCACTCTCCTGAGCCTATGATGCGGGGGCGGAGCAATGGCCCCAAAAGGCATGGAAGAAAAGCGCCCGCCGGTATTGCGCTATGTATTACAAAGGCTGAGCGAGACGTTTGACCAGATCCTCTTCAAGGCGCGCCTGGAAGTTGATGCTTGAAGGCACCGCTTCAAACCGCAAAAGATCGTCGATCAAGATCGTGGTCAGTGCCGGAACACACATGGCCATCCGCTTCAGAAAAGCCTGCCCCGGAGCCGTCACCCGGCCTTTTGCGTCTCCCACAAAGATGGGACAGGACGTTCCAAGAGGCGGCCCGGCATCAAGATCCGTTGTCATCTTGTGGACGGTCCAGCGCGTCCAGGGATCGTTGCGCTCCTGAAGATCCCTATAGGGCTGCGCGCCAGCGCCATGGCCTGAGGGCAAATCAGCGGGATGAAAATTGATAACCCCAAATCTGGGGACTGCCAGAAGCTCCGCATCAAAAAGCTGGCCACAACCGCAGACCAGAATGACATCGGGTGTCCATTCCAACAGCTGCCGGCGGAACCAGTCAATTTTCAACTCTCCCGTATAGACCGGCAGCCCGGCCATCAGGCCTGTCTCGATCACCTCTTCCGTCATCGTGAACCGCGCTTCGGGCTCGAAAAAGCGCCAGACCCGGCGGCGCCTGCTGATTTTCGCCACATCTTCGACCGCATCGTCCGTGCACACCGCAACCAGCTGAAGGTCTTTGGGCCGTTGCTGCTCAAGGGAGAGAAGCGTCTGCAGCATCTGCTCACCGACCTGAAAGGCCGCTACGGCAAGAACCTTGAGCCGCGCCGCCGCACGGGACTGCCGCTCCCGAGGCGCTGGCAGGATCAGCTCTCCCCAGCGGGAGCCATCGACATATTGAAATTCGCGGCCCGGCTGGTCATGACGAAGTGTCCGGTTCAAACGGTCCTGACTGATATCAACGGCCATGCGGCTCTCCCACTCGAATGCAGGCCAAGGACGGCACACCCAAGAGCTGAAGGACCAGTTTCAGGTCACGTGCGCCAAAGTCAAGCCAACGCAGAGGCCGCCTATACCAACCGCACTTAACAGGACCCCATCTGATGGCACGTTCCGGTTCGCAAGCAAGGCGCGTTGCGCAGGACGGCCTGGTTGGCCGTTCAAGCAGTGCAACGCCGTCCGGCGGGCCGGTACGAGCCACCAGAGGCCGTGTTTGGAGCCTGTTTGGCGGCGTCGCGCGCCTTGGGGCGAAATCGTACGTTTAGGTCCGCACGCCCCGCCCGTGAGGGGATCGTCCATCGTTCCAGTCACAAAACCACAGATTTTGCCTTCAGACACGTTTCATTCAGCTGGTACGGCGACTGTCTCGGGGCCGGGGCCCTTTTCGGACACCTGCCGTTCGCTTCAACCGGCGTGAACTGGCGAGAGGTGGACATTTGAGACATTCATTTGATAGTGCCAAAGATCTCAATCGGGCGGAGAACGGTCATTTGTTGCGGTAGGAACGAATGGCCATACTGCGGACGAAGCGGACGTCGGTGCAGTTGCATCAATGTCTGCTTAAGCGTCATGAAAAGCTTTGAAGCTTAGAAAGGAACGCAACCGTCGGCGACTTAGAGCGCATGATCTTCTGACGTTCAGCGTGCACATCGAGCCCAGATTTTAGCAACGAAAGGCCAGCCGCTGCTAATGAGCCGACCAAAAGGCCGCCCGGGACCCCGACGAAACTCAGTGCTAGTGCTGCAAGCCCGCCGGCCGCAAGATTTTTCTCAGGGGCTTCAACTAACTTCGGCCAAAATTTATCTCTGACGCTCATCATTTCGTTTCGATACGCTTGAAGGTCCCGCAATAAACCCGTTTCGATTTCGCGACAGATAGAAAGTAGTTCGCGCGCATTGGCTGGTTGTGATTGGCTTTGAGTAAGTTGAGTAATTTCAGCAATAGCTTCATGCCGTATCGCGCGCGTCTCTTGTCGAAATCGCATGATCTGTTCGAAACTGACATCCTTCAGACTTGATTGCGGCACCAAAGACTTGAGAACCATGGAGGTGACGATCCCTGACAAGTTCCTTTCGACCTCCTCGACCCCAAAAATGTCTTCCTCGGCAGCCCTGTTTGCTGCCTTGCTCACTAAAAGACGATGATGAAGAGGACTATCTGTGACGGGGGCCAAGTTAAGTTTCTCTGCCGCCGCAATATGCATGTTCGTTGCGATAGACGAACCCGCAGCATAGGAAAGAGTCCAAGCGAAACGATCCCCACCGTCCACAAACAGGTGCTGATCGCAAAGGTCACGTGATGCTTCTAAACCTTCGATGAAATCCGTTGGTAGCTTTGGCCGAAAGGCAAACCATGTTGGCGTTTTTCCGTCATCGGCTATCGAGTGGGGCATCTCAAACTTTTGTGGGCGATTTGCGTAGTCGACCCATTTAGAGTCATTTAGATCGCTCAAAGAAGCCGCCGACGCCAACAAGCGATCGTCATTACTTAGGATGTCCGTAGAGTATTTTTTAATCGCCTCTTCTTCCAAGAGCATTGGAAGCGCGGCATCAAGATTTTTGTACTCGTCAAATACATCTCCTTGCCGAGCTTTCATGTCAATCAGCAGCTTTCTTCGCCACTGGTCATCATCAACAGGGTCAAAAAAGCCGACGCTATCGAATACGAGCATCATTTGCTTGACCGCTTCGACCTCAAGGGGGCGAGAAAATGGGAAATATAGCCCAGCGAAGCTCTCGTCATTTGGCGTGAGGCAATCCACCATCCTAAAATGAACTTATCAAAATTTCTCGAAGTCCATGGGAAGAGTATCCTACAATTTAGAAGCCTCCAAGATGACGTGAATGAAGTCCAGACATTCGCGCCCTACGCAGCATTGGTCATTTTGGACTAAGAGCTGACCTACGCTGCGCCTTGCATTAATGTCCGCTCAAAGCCGTGAGCCACAGACCTAGCCGGAAGCTGGAGCCCAAGGAAGGCCTCTTCCTCCTCCTTCGCCGCATGATGCGCGAAGGCCTGTTTTAACGCTCGCGTCCGATCTCGCCCCCAGCCGTAAGCGGCCCGGCGCACGCCCCACAGCATAAACACACAAAGCCCCGCCACCGGAGACCCGGTGATGGGGCTTTGAAAGCGGTCCGCCCCATGAGCCCTCTAGAGGGCAGGCCGGACGGGTCTGAACAACTTTATAGGCGGCTTAGCCTTCGGCTGCGCCAGCCATGCCAAGCGCGTGCAGGTAAAGGTCGAGAACGGCCTCTTCCTCTTCCCGCTCATGGGGCTGCTTCTTGCGCAGGGACACCACCTTGCGCAGGATCTTCACGTCATAGCCGTTGCCCTTGGCTTCCGCATAGACATCCTTGATGTCGTCGGAAATCACCTTTTTTTCTTCTTCCAGACGCTCGATACGTTCCACAAAGGCGCGCAGCTGATCGGCTGCCACTCCACCCGGATCGGACATGAATTTCGTACTCCTTGCTTCTTCTTCTTTCTCGATCAAAACAGGTTCCGGAGATGAGCTGCCCCTCCGGGAAACCAATTAGGGACGTGCCGTGCCAGACTTGAGCGAGCCCGTCAAGCACACGGGCCCGACAGCAGGCGCTCCCGCGACAGGACCCGTTTCAGGTGTTGCGGCCCGGCCTCAGTGCTGCGGCTTGGCCTTTTCGAACGCCGCTTTCTGCTCGGCCGTGGCTTCGCTCTGGTATTGGGCTTTCCACTCGTCATAGGGCATGCCGTAGACGATTTCGCGCGCCGCCGCCTTGTCCAGATCAAGGCCCTTTTCTCCGGCCGCATCCTGATACCAGTTGGACAGGCAGTTGCGGCAAAATCCGGCCAGGTTCATCATGTCGATGTTCTGCACATCGGTACACCCTTGCAAATGGGCGACCAGCCGCCGGAACACAGCTGCTTCCAATTCCAGTTTCGTCTGCTCATCCATCACACGAACTCCCTCATTTCTTGCGTCCAACGGGCCTGCCGTTCACTCCGTCTGCGTCCTTGAAGCGAAATGGCGCACGCTCCGGCACTCGGGCCGCTCCCGGATCCGGCGCAGAACCGGTTCCAGCCGATCCGCCCACGCGGCCTGACCGGCGGTGTCCGCAATCAGGTCCTGGCGCACTTCCAGAAGCGCTTGCGCCAGACCCCGGCGCGTGGCGTGCCGGTACATTGTGTCGTTTTTGAGAGCCCCGTCATAGGGCTCGTTGTCCCCCACGACAAGATCCTCCTGCGCCCTGAGCCCGGCCAGCATCGGCGCCACCGCCCGCAGGTCGCTGTCCCACAGCACCGTCACATGCCAAGGCCGGGGCACCCCTCGCCAGACGGGGGTAAAGCTGTGCATGGAAATGATCACCGGCGGCGGGCCAGCCTCCAGCATCCGGTCCAGCGTGGCATCGATCAGGTCATGATAGGGCTTGTGAAAGCGTTCGATGCGCCGCGCCCGCTCCTTGGCGTCCACCTTGGCGTTTCCCGGCACCACCGCTCCGTCCGACAGGCGCATGATCAGGGTCGGGTCGTCCTCGCCCCGGTTCGGGTCGATCAACAACCGGGAAAAGGTCGACAGACAGGCCGGAGCCTGCAGGCGCCGGGCCAGGTCCAGCGTAAGCGCGCGCGCACCGATATCATAACCGATATGCCGCTCGAACTGCTCAGGCGCAACACCGAGATCACCATATTCCGTTGGAACCCGGTTCTGCGCGTGATCGCACAGAAGCAGCACGCCCGCGCTCAAGTCGCCTTGCACATATTCATAGGGCTGAAAGAGGTCGCCGGAGGTCTCTCTTGGCATTGCTGCGGTCTGTCTCATTGTCTGGCATCATGGAAAGGGGCGCGCGGCCCGCGGCTCAAGGCGCTCAGGTTTACGGCAAACGGCTGCCGGAACCAAGCCGGAATGCACAAAACCGGTCTTTGGATAGGATTTGATTCGAACGCCCGGACAATTCGGGACAGCCTTTGGAAAAGTCTGTGAATTCAAATATCTGCAGTTGCAGGAAATCCACTTGTCACCGCTTTATTCATGGCTAACCTCTTTGCGGGCGGAAACTGCCATGTTCCCGCCCCAATTCTGGCCACATAGGTGACAGTCTGGGTCCTGCGGGCAATTTTTCGGGGCAGTTTTAATAATTCCGGTTGGCGCAACGCCCGCACTTAAACCGGCGAACGGCGTTGACAAGACCCTGTTGTCGACGCAAAAAGCGAATGTCAGTAAAGCAGCAAAGTGAACGACTGCATATGGTTGAAGTTGGGGAAGGGTACCAGGGGTGGTCTCGGGCTCGGGTTGCCGCGCCTGTGAGAACCTGTGCCGCCACTTTCCTCACCTTGCTGTTTCTCTCCGTAACCGGTAACGCCGCGAAAGCCGATCTCAGGCTTTGCAACAAGACCGACAGTCAGGTTGGTGTGGCCATTGGCTACAAGGACAAGGCGGACTGGGTCACCGAGGGCTGGTGGAATCTTGCCTCCAACTCCTGTGAAACGCTGGTCCCCGGCTCGCTTGTGTCGCGGTACTACTACATCTACGCGGTCGATTATGACCAGTTCGGCGAATGGGGGGGGCGCGCTTTCATGTGCACCCGGGAGAAGGAATTCACCATCCGCGGAATTGAGGACTGCGTGGCGCGCGGGTACGAACGGACAGGCTTTTTTGAAATCGACACGGGGGAGCAAAGCAGCTGGACGGTCCAGCTCACCGAACCCGTGCAACAAGGGACAGGTGGGCGATGAGGCGAAACCGGCGAGTCAAAATTCTGGCAACTCTCGGACCCTCTTCCTCAGAACAAGACATCATTGAAAAACTGTATCGCTCCGGTGCGGATGTGTTCCGCATCAACATGAGCCATACGGACCATGACCGTCTGAAAATGCTCGTTGAGCGCATTCGTTCTGTTGAGGAAACTATTGGGCGGCCGATCGGCATTCTGGCAGATCTGCAAGGCCCGAAACTGCGCGTGGGCACCTTCTCCGATGGTCCGGTGCAGCTGGAAAACGGCGCCACTTTCACGCTCGATGCAGACACGTCCGGCGGCGACGTTGCCCGGGTGCATCTGCCGCATCCGGAAATCCTCAAGGCTTTGGAACCGGGACACCGGCTGCTGCTGGATGACGGCAAGATCCAGCTGAAAGTGACCGAGGCCAGCAGCACCCGCGCCGTGACCGAGGTGGTTGTCGGCGGCAAGCTGTCGGACCGCAAGGGCGTCAGCGTACCGGATTCGGAAATCGCCACCAGCGCCATGACCGAGAAGGACCACAAGGACCTGATCGCCGCCCTCGACCAGAAGGTGGACTGGGTCGCGCTCTCCTTTGTTCAGCGTCCGGACGACCTTGCCGAGGTGCGCAAGATCACCCGGGGCCGCGCCGGGGTTCTGGCCAAGATCGAAAAACCCCAGGCCATTGGCCGCCTGGACGAAATCATTGAATTGTCCGACGCCATCATGGTCGCCCGTGGCGATCTGGGCGTGGAAATGCCTCTGGAACATGTGCCAGGCCTGCAAAAACGCATCACCCGCGCCTGCCGCCGGGCCGGCAAGCCGGTGGTGGTCGCCACCCAGATGCTGGAGTCCATGATCTCCTCCCCCGTGCCGACGCGCGCGGAAGTCTCAGACGTGGCCACCGCCGTGTTCGAAGGCGCCGATGCGGTCATGCTGTCAGCGGAATCGGCGGCCGGGGACTTCCCGGTGGAAGCCGTTTCCACCATGGACAAGATCGCCCAGCAGGTCGAGCAGGACGCCAACTACCGCACCATCATCGATGCCCAGCGGGCGGAGCCGGAAGCAACCGGCGCCGATGCGATTTCCGCAGCGGCCCGCCAGATTGCCGAAACGCTCAATCTGGCGGCTGTGGTCTGTTACACCACTTCCGGGGCCACGGGCCTGCGCGCCTCGCGCGAACGCCCGTCCTCGCCGGTGATCGTTCTGTCGCCGGTTCTGGCCACCGCCCGCCGCCTGTCCCTCGGCTGGGGGCTCCACTGCGTTGTCAGTGAGGATGCCGCCAGCGAGGAAGACATGGTGGACCGGGCCTGCCGGATCTCCTTTTCGGAAGGCTTCGCCAAGCCGGGCCAGCGCGTGATCGTGACCGCCGGTGTGCCGTTCGGAACGCCCGGATCCACCAACATGCTGCGCATTGCCTTTGTCGGCAATGACGGCCAGGGCGGCATCTGAGATCTGAAAAATCAGCATCCGGCCTGCCGAAGGACGAGCCGCCCCATGGGCGGCTCAAGTCTTTTCCGGAACCTTCCGGGCCCTTTCAGAGGGTATGGGCCCTTGCGCAGCGCCTGCCGGTGCTTTTCCTCCAGAAGCCTCTGAGACGACTGCCGCCACCAACTCCTCCAGAGCGCTGACAATCGTTTCGCCATGGGTGTGATGCGGCATGTGGCCAGCCCTGTCGAGCATAAGAAGCCGCGCGTTCGGTAAATCCCGGATCAGCCCCTCACAATGGATCGACGGCCATACGACCGTGTCTTCGGTACCCGTCACCACAAGCGCGGGCTGGGTCAGGCTAGTGTAGCGCTTGGACTGTTCGGCAATCACCCCTTTCAGCCTGGCGATCTGGCGGGCATTCGCCTGAAAGCTGGCAGGCCGGAACAGCAGCGGCAGGCGGATCTCCTGCGCATAGGTCTTGGGGGCCGGATCGGGAAAGAAGACATTATCCATGGACCGCCCGGCCAGCCGTTCCCCGGCCGGGACAACAAGCACCCAGGAAAACAGCGGCCCGATCACCGGCCAGGACGCCAAAGAGTAATACCAGGTCACGCCTCCGGGCCAGACATGGCTGACGGGCGCCAGAAAGGCAAGGCCCTTGACCCGGTCCGGCGCCAGAAGGCCAAGCGCCGCCGTTACCGCGCCACCATAGGAATGACCGATCACAATCGCCGACGAAATACACAAATAGTCCAGAAGACCGGCCAGCACTTTTGCCTGCCCCGCCGGCACGTCATGCCGGCCGGGAATGGCCTCGGAAAATCCGAGCCCGGGCCTGTCGGCAAACAGCACAGAATAGCGGCCCTTCACCCGGTCCAGAAAAGCCATCCGCGCATCATAGGCATTGCCGCTGGCCCCATGGACAAAGACCAGCACGGGCCCGGCGTCAGCCTCCCCCTTCCCGGCCTCCCTGCTCAAAGGGTAATAATGATAGTGGACCTTGATCCCGTCAATCTGTGCAAACTGGCCATCAGGCTGAAGCCGGGCTGCAAGCTGCCGGGTCCTGAACAACGTGTAACAATATCCAGATAGAGCAAGGGCGGCGGCCAGAAGAACAAGCGTGATCATGGCGGAGACAGAGGACTACTCTTGGCTGGACGGAAAGGCGGACGGTCTCAGGCCGGTTCCCCCTCGGCGGTTTTTTCCAGATCCTCAATCGACTCGACCGCATTCTCCAGGCCGGGATTGATGTCCAGAGCCCGCCGGAACGTGTCCAGTGCGTTCTCCTCAAACCCGAGGCGGCGCTGAATGATGCCAAGCCCGGAAAGCGCCCCCCAATGACGGGGCTCCAGGGCCAGAGTGCGTTCAATATCCACCAGGGACTTGCCGAAGTCTTCACGCATATAAAAGACGGTCGCCCGGCGGTTCCAGCCCTCGGCATAGGAGGGTTTGAGAACCACGACCACGTCCAGCAAATCGAGGGCCAGAGACAGGTCTTCCGCCTGGATCGCCTTGCCTGCCCGGGACATCAGGATATCCACTGTGGGACTGCCGGAGTCCATCCAGATCCGCTGGATTTCGCGCGCCACTTTCTTGGCGGCGGAGGGATCATCGGCTTCGGCCAGATCGGAGAAGAGTCCGTCAAGCCGGGACAGTTCCTCTTCCGGGTCCGCTTCGTCGACGGCCACCTGACCGCCTTCTTCCGGCTGGTCTTCCGGCAACGGACTGAAATCCTCCACGGAGGGCGGTTCCACTTCCGGTCCAAGATCGGGAACAGGCTGCGCCGCCGCAAGGGCAGGCATGAGAGCTATCAGGGCTGTAAACACAAAAATCCGCATCCAACGATTATGGGACGTTGAATGCGGCGGTCAATCCGGGAATTTGACACAACTTCGTGCGCGTTTTTGTCTGGCGCCAGAAACGGTCATCTACAATCAGACAACCATCTGGCGCCAAAGGACTTTCCGGGCCGACCCGAAGAGCCGCAGCGCAGGAGCTTAGCCCTGACGTGCCTTGAAGCGCGGGTTTTTCTTGTTGATGATGTAAACACGGCCTTTGCGGCGCACCATGCGGTTGTCGCGGTGGCGGGTCATCAACGCTTTGAGCGAGTTCTTGATCTTCATGTCACTGTCCCCCTGAAGGGCCCTGCTACTTTAAAACCAAATGAGCGCCTGAGGCGCTCACAATCGACTTGACCGATCCTAGAAGCAGCTGCAGGCCCTGCGCCTGTCTTCTGATCAATCCGCGCTTCATGAAACCTTCATTCAGCGCAACAATGGTGGGCGTGACAGGGATTGAACCTGTGACCCCTTCGATGTCAACGAAGTGCTCTCCCGCTGAGCTACACGCCCGAATTTCTCGGTAGTTGGCGCCGCCGCGCCGTGGTGGAGTGCGATATAACGGGGATCTTCCGCCAGTGCAACCCCCCTTTTTCACCGAACTGTCAAAATTTCCCCAGTCCAGTCAAACTCCTGCGAGGCGCCTGACATCAGGCCGCCAGCATGCGCTCCACTTCCTGCACGAGATCCTTCAAATGGAACGGTTTGGACAGCACCTTGGCATCTTTCGGCGCGTCCGATTCCGGATTGAGCGCGACCGCCGCAAATCCGGTGATGAACATGACCTTGAGATCCGGGTCCAGCTCGGTCGCCCGCCGGGCCAGCTCGATTCCATCCATCTCCGGCATCACAATATCCGTCAGAAGCAGGGAAAACGGCTCTTCCCGCAAGCGCTCATAGGCGCTTCTGCCATTATCGAACGAGACGACATCATGCCCGGCATTCTCCAGTGCCTTGGCAAGGAAGCGGCGCATGTCGTTATCATCTTCAGCAAGCAGGATACGCGGCATTTTCAACGACCAGTCTTCTTTTTAGGTTTGGTGGCGTAAGGTCACACCTTGTGTGGGTTATAGCTCGAATTCCACAGAATGATAGGGTGAATTGGTTCTCGAAAGGTTTTGATCCGGCGACTGTGGACTGCGTGTTGATTCCTTGGCACCATGGACCAGGGCTTTGAGAACCGTTGAAACCGGCGGCCCCATGGTCACAATGTGCAGGACAGACCCTTTGACGGACGACAAGCAGTCTTCAAACACACCGCCGTTCGAGGCCGATTTCAATGGCCTGCCTGCCTTCGATGTCCTGTGCCCCGCTGACCAGCGCGTGCCTTTTGTGTTCAACTCCCCCCATTCCGGCCGGCAATATTCTGACAGCTTCCTGGCCTCGTCCCGGCTCAACAGAACCTCCATCCGCCGCTCGGAAGATGCCTTTGTCGATGACCTGTTTGCCCATGTGGTGCCTCTTGGAGCGCCGCTCTTGCGCGCCCATTTCCCTCGCGCCTATCTGGATGTGAACCGGGAGCCATATGAGCTCGACCCGAAAATGTTCAACGGCCGCCTGCCGCCCTATGCAAATGTGCGCTCCATCCGGGTGGCTGGAGGGCTCGGCACCGTAGCCCGGATTGTGAGCGAAAATCACGAGATTTACCGGCACCGGCTGCCGGTGGAAGAAGCGATTGGCCGGATCGAGGAAATCTACAAGCCCTACCATTCCACCCTGCGCCGCCTGCTGGCCCAGACCCATGTCACCTTCGGCCATGCTGTGCTGATCGATTGCCACTCCATGCCCTCCAGCGTGAAGTGTCAGACGACCGATGCCCGGCCCGACTTTATTCTGGGGGACCGGTATGGGACGAGCTGCAACAGCGACCTGACCGAATATGCCTGTATGATCCTGCGGGGCATGGGCTACAGCGTCAGCCGGAACAAGCCCTATGCGGGCGGCTTCATCACCGAACATTACGGCCGCCCCGCCAGCGGGCTGCACGCGCTTCAGGTCGAAATCAACCGCGGCCTTTACATGAACGAGACCACCCAAGAGCCCTCAGAAGGCTTTGGCGATCTTTTTCACAATCTGAAGGATTTCGCCCAGCAGCTGGTGGCCATGCCCGACGCCGCCCTGCCCGCCGATCCGATTGCCGCTGAATAGAGCCAATCCGGCCCCGCACTCGCGCAAAGGTGATCGCGCCCTGCCAGGAAATGGACATAAAGACGCCACCACCCAGCCGCACACTCCGCAGCTGGTAAACTTAACAGGTGGACGGGCAGTTATACATGACACGCAGAACTTTCATGAAAAGCGGATTGGCGGCCTTGATCTTGAAATTGATCCAGCCCCGTGCCGCACGGGCTGAACAGGATAAAACCCCAGATAGCCTAGCGCTTGTAACGGTGGATCTTCCAAGTCCGGCCCAGCTGCGCGGCGCTTGGGCTGCAGTGGCGGCCCTCCATGCAGCCTATGGCTGGACACAATTTGTCTATGCCACCCCGGAGCAATGGTATTTCCATGATGGCGGCGGCAACTGGGCATGCCTGCGCTTCAAGGCCAAGGGCCAGGCAGTGCTTCTCGGCCATGACCACGAATATTCTGATACCTATTTCCGGGAGGCCGCAGCCTATTTCCAGGAACAGGAAACGGATCTGCTCGCAGGTGCGCCGGACTGGTGGGGCTTCAACCTCGACCCGCAACCCTTCGGCGAGTGGATCGGCTTTATCTATGGCTGGAACGGAACCGGCTGGCAGCGGGCTCCTTATGAAACGAAGGACGGCTTCAACCACGTCGGACTGCTGCGGGACCTGGCCCCGGCGTCCATGGCCGAGTTTGCCGCACAAGCCCCCGGCAATGAGGGCCGCAAACCGGATGAAGATCTTTTGAAGGCTCTCATTGCCGCGGACGGCAACCTCACGCATGAGATGCTGGAAAAGGCCGTGCCCGGCTGGAACTCAGAGGCAGGCCTTGAGGCTGCCGCAAAGTTTCTCCAAGCAGACGTCTAGTGACACAGCAGATTATTCTGAGAGTTTTTCCATAGATTTTTATCCGGCCCAAATTTGCCGACCAAAGAACCAATCATCACAGCCGCTGAGGTCCTCCACGGGTTTGGATACGGACCGCAGATCATGATTTCCACTCGGACCCAAGACAATTTCCGCTCTGGGAGGTGCCCGGACATCACGTGTCAGTCTTTGTGAAGGAACACGCAATGCCCACGACCCGAACCGCAGGTGCACGCCGCTCCCATTTCATTCAAAGCGCCCTGGGCGCCGCCGCTCTGATCCTTGCTTTGCTTCTGCCCAAGCTGGTGCAAGCGCAGGAACCGCGCGACATACTTGACGACAACGCCGCCTCGATTGCTGTTGTGATCGGCAACCGCGATTACAGACAGACGGTGCCGGTCGAGTATGCGGTCAATGACGCTAACGCGATCACAGCCTATCTGATCGAGACCCTGGGTTTCCGCCGCGAAAATATCTTCGTGCTTGAAAACGGCACCCTGAGCGAGATGACCCAGATGTTCGGCTCGGTTGCGCGCCCGCAATCGGGCAAGCTCTGGCGCAGTGTCAAACCAGGCGCGTCGAATGTCTTCGTCTATTACTCTGGACACGGGGTCCCTGATCTTGTGTCGGGTGAAGCTTTTCTGCTGCCCTCCGACGGCGATCCGAACTCCGCCGACAGCGGCTACCGCCTGGACACGCTCTACCGTAATCTGGAACTCGTCCGCCGCAAGGTTGGCGAGGATCGCGATGTCATCGTCATGATCGATGCCTGTTTCACCGGCGAAACCGGACGGGGGGAAACGCTTCTGGCAGTCTCCGCCCCCGGCTTTACGCCCGCCCTGCCTGAAACCGGAGAGGGGGTGATCCGGCTTGTGGCCACGTCGGGCTCATCACCCGCGAACTGGGACGAAGAGGCCCAGCTCGGTCTTTTCACCAGCCGATTTCTGATGGGCGCTGCGGGACTTGCTGATGCGGACGGCCCGGTCAGCTGGGATGCCCTCAGCACCTATCTGGTCTCGTCCGTTACGGAAGCGGCCTTGCGCGAGACGGGGCGCCGTCAGGTGCCTGAGATCGATGCTGCACCGCTGGCCCTGCCGAAGGGAGCACCCGTTGCGCCTGTGGCTGGCGCCGTCGCAAGAGCTCTTGACGAACGTGCATGGACCGCAGCTCAAACCGATCGCTCCCGCCTTGAGCGCTATGTCGCGGAATGCGACGGCTGCCTGCACAAGGAAGAAGCGCTGGCAGAGCTTGCCTCACTGGCGCAAGGGGCAGCAGCTGAAGAGGACCGCACAACATGGCGCCGCCTGTCCGCTGCCAAGGACTACCAGGGCTATCTCGATCAATGCGGCACGGTCTGCGCCTATCGGGGCGTCGCCGATTCTTATCTATCGGCAGACAACCCGTCACGCGATGCGCGGGTCGCCCGCTGCGACAGCATGGCCGCCGCCCCGGCCGATTCTGACCGGCCCGCCACTGTGAACGGTGTCGCCTGGCCGGGCATGGACGGGCATGGCGCGCTTGAAGCCTGCCGGGAGGCCGCACAGGCCTATCCCGGCCTGCGCCGGCTCTCCTACCAGATGGGCCGCGCGCTCGACCGACTGGGCCGGTATGACGAAGCCCTTGAGGCCTATGGCCGGGCCGCTGACATGGGCTCGACGGCGGCGCTCAACAACATGGCGGCCCTGCATGAGAATGGCGAAGGGGTTCCGGCCTCTCCAGAAACCGCTTTTCCCCTTTATGTGCGCGCTGCCGAAGGCGGCGACCTTCTGGCCATGACCAATGCAGCCCGCATGCTCGAATATGGCCGGGGCACACAAAAGGACGTTTCGGCCGCGATTGACTGGTACAAGCGCGCCGCAGAGGCAGGCGACGGCTTTGCGATCTCCAAACTGGTTCCCTACTACATTGAGGGTGGCCCTGGCATCGCGCCGGACACCCAAAAGGCAATGGAGCTGTACAGGAAGGCCATTGACCTGCGTGCGCCGCTCGCAATGGCAAGCATGGCGGTCCTGATTGACAACGGCTTTGCCAGGTTCTTCCCGGACCTGACCTCCGAGCAGGTGCTGATGGACGCGCTGGCTGTCGGCGATGAAGGGGTTGCTGCCGTGGTCGCCACCTCCTCCGGACCGCAGCAGCTTTCGCGCCAGACAATCGCGCGGCTGCAGCGCAGGCTGATCGACAAAAGTTTCTACACCGGACAGGAAGACGGCACCTTCAACCCCCTGTTTCTCCGCGCGCTTGACGCCTATGCGCGCTCGGCCAGCAGCCAGAAAAATGACTGACCGGCCTGGCCGTCTCTTGCGGAGCCTGGCGCTGGCAGCCCTCCTGAGCAGCGCTGCCACGGCGGCAGGGGCCAGCGAGCTCGCCGCAATGATCGAGGACTTCGCGGCCTGCACCGGGATCTCAGCACCGGTGCAGGTTGTGGTCGCGGGCCTGCCAAACGGCCAATCGGTTCTCAGCAAAGATGAAGCGGACCGGCTACGGATCGGCGTTGAGGCAAAGCTGCAACGCACGAACCGCGTTCACATCTCCGCTGCACGCGACGTGCGGAAACTACGCGCACTGTTTGAGGCGTCCGGATCCGTAAACACGGCTGGCACCAGGACCCTTCTGAGCACCGCCCATTCGGGTGATGCGGCGATTTTCATCATTGAGCCCGAGCGGCGCGGGGAAACCATCGCCTTCCGCCTTCAGGCCCTCTCCCCCGACGCCCGATGCAAGGTGATCAGCAAAGGTCTGGTAGTCTCGTTGCCGCCTGCAGGGGCCGAAAGCGCGGAACGCATTCTTGAGGCCGGACTTCGCCAGTTGCTGCAAACGGCACCCGATACGGAGGCGCTGGCAGCCTGCCCGGTTGTCACCGAAGCAGGATATAGCGGGTGCGCGCGAGCTGTCCGCGACCGCCTGATCGCAACAGCAACCGAGCTGGCGGCCAGCTCGAACCGGATCCTGTCAGGGCGCAGGCTGAAGGTGGTCCGGCCCGGTCCGGCCGCCTGCGCGGCAGAGGCGCCTTTTGCAGACGCAACGGTGCGCTCTGTCGTCCGGCTGTCCCAAGATTCGGGCGGCGGCATGTGGCTCGCCCTGGAATTCCGGCGGGGCGCAGAAATTGTCTCTGCCGGAAAACGGACGCGGGTCGATTTGGTCCCCCTGGGCTGCGACGCAACGGTCCGGCCACTGCTTGACCATGTCAGGGTTACGGCCAGCCGCAACCCGCAGCGGCTTGACCTGACCGCGCCGCCGTTCCGGGCGGGAGACCGGCTGAATGTCCGTGTGGAGCTGGGCGAACAGGCGGCGCTTTATTGCATGATCATCGCCCCGGACCAGACCGCTTACGTGATGCTTCCCGCACGCGCATCGGCGGAGTTTCCGCCGGGCAAGTACAGCTACCCCGGAGACTTCGGATTGAGCGATGTGGTCCTGTCCGGCCATTTTGAGAATCTGTTCCACTGCTTCGCCCCCTCAAGCCCTCTGCCGGCCGGCCTCGAAACCCTCTGGCAGAAGACCGGGCCTGCCCTGGGCACGCCAAAGCTGCTCGATGCCACCGGGATCCGGACCTTGCTGGACCGGATGCGGGCGTTGCCGGGAATGGATGAAGCCACAGCCAGGATCATTGTGCGGGAAACGAAGTGATGATGGAGGATAGTGTTGACAGGCGTGACCTGCCGCTTGGCCATGACGAGGTTTGCCTCGCCGATCTTCAGGCGGTCGTGCAGGGCCGCCTTCTGGATCGCGGTGACAGGTCCTGGCTTGCGCGGGCCGTCGCTGGCGCGGTCCGTCCCAGCCGGGACCGTCCGGTCTGGGATCTGGCCCACACGATTGCCGCTCTTGGTCTTGACGGGCTGGGACTGATCGATCTGGCACTGGACCCCCGGCTTGCCTCAGGCGCTGACTTTCAGGAACGGTTTCATGACCGGCCCGGGACGGATGAACGCGGCCTGCTTCTCTCAGAGCCTCGGGCCTGGCGCTGTTCGTGGAAGGGGCTGGCGCGGGTGATGGCGCTGGCTGAATTTCTGCTGACCGCCGATGAAATGGAGGGGTTTGCAGAGATTTCCAATGCGGTGGGACAGGGCCTTGCGCCAAAAGAGGCTCCCGCCTTCGCGCGGTGGCTGGCCGCCCGGCTGGCAGCCTACCGCAACGCTCATATGCCGGCCGCCCCGGTTGAGCAGCGGTTCCGGGCCATCCGGTCCTATTTGCGCGGACTTGGCCGGAGCAGCGGGTTTGATGACGATGATATTCTGGTGTTCTGGCAGACAAGACGCTCTGACGACATTCTGTATGCCACCGTCGTGGAGCACTTTATCACATATGACCGGGTTCGGGCCGAACTCGACACCCTGTCTCAGCTGACCGATGCTGAACGGCTGGAGACCTTAGAGACCTGGGACGCACGGCTTGAAGCGGCCGCGCAGCCCCATACGGATACACCCGTTCTGGCCGAGGCCCTCGCCCTGCTTCAGGGAACGCTTGATCAACCAAAGCTTTTGACAGGAACAGAGTTCAAGGCGCTCGAAGAAACGCTGCGCCTTGATCCCTTTCACAAAACCCGGCCTCTGACAGCTCTCAGAGTGCGGGTCTTCGGCCGCATTCAGTCGGGCATTGCGAACCGGTTGCGGCGCGGCTCCGGCGGGCCTGATATCGCCGAACGCGCCCGTTGCAGCGACGCAGATTACGGTTCGGCAGCCGAGACGGCCCGAAAGCTCTCAGACCATTTGCGCAATTGCCTGACAATCGCGCTGGCTCTGCGCAGCGGCGATGATGCAGATCCGCTTGTCGAAGCGGGCAAGCGGGCCCTGCGCACAACCCGGCGTGCAGGGTTCGATCTGCCTCGTGAACGACTGGCTGCAGCCATCGCGGAAGTGGACGATGCGTTGGCGACCACCGCCATGGCCCTGGAAGAGCACCGGGCCGGATTGGACCATCTGAACCGCGCCGAACCGCTGTCAGGCCGTCTGGAGCAGGACCGTGCGGCCTTCTCCAACACGTTTGCCACGATCTACAGCCAGCACATACAGCAGGAGGCCGTGCAATGACCGGCGCAGATGAGCATGATGAGGCCGGAATGGACGGCCTGATGGCAGCCATTCACATCGCCCGCCAGCTGTCACAGGCCCAGGGAACCGAAAGGATGCAAGCACCGGCAGCCGCCGAACTCTGGGCCGAGGTCCGGCGGGCTGGAAGCGCACCTGTTTCGCTCGCCGTCGCACGCGCCTTGCGAGAGGATGAGGCCGCAGCCGCACGCTATCGCAAGATGCTGGCGGCCGTCGCCGTGGCCCACTCCCCGGTGGCGCTTGCAGCCTCAGATGGCGAGGTGACCCGCCGGATCGGCGAAACGGTGCTGCGGCTCTTGCCCGCAACGGGGGACGGCGCGCCCCTGCTGCTGCTGGAAGGCCACCAGGCAGCCACCGCTCTTGAGATGGTCGGAGAGGACGGCCAGACACTCCGGCTCGACCTGCCGCAACCGGATCAGGACACGGTCATTCTCGCGCTCGGCCCCGATCTGCCCGAGACGCAGGTGGCGCTCGATCTGCTGGCCAATCCCGGCACCGCACTTTATCTGCTTGCCTGATGGCGATGGGGCGGTTTTCGATCATCGTGCCGACCACGGGTGCGGCGCTTATCTTGCGCACGCTGGCCGCGCGCCCCGGCCTGCCCCATGGCGCGGCTTTTGCCGAAGGCGACTATCGGCCCCTGCCGCTGTCGGCTGACTACCGCGCCCTGAGTGGCCCGGAAGGCCCCATCGCCCGGGCCTTGCGCCGCACCATTACACCGCACGAGTTGCGCCTGTCCGGCGCTCCCGACGGGGGAAAAAGCTGGGAAGCGCCTGTCGCGCTGGCGCATTTGCTTCTGGAGCAGGGCTGGACACTGGCCGGGCGGGACGAAGCGGCAGACATACTGATCTGGGCGACCGGAGCCGTGGATCTGGACCTCACCCTGCTGCCGGGCGAGTACGCACTGGAACAGAAGATCAAGCAGTCCCAGGACGCGATTTGCGGACCTGTCCCCTGCATAGCGGTCCTGCCACCTGGACCTGACCGGGAAGCGGCCAGCAAGATGCTGCATGCACTGGGGGTGAAGGTGCTGACTCCAGACCGGTTGGACGCTGTGCCCGCACGGCTTGCCGAAGCCCGCACCGGCCCCATGCAGGAAGCAGCTCCCCTTACCAGGAAGAAGCTCTGTTTTTTCATTGGACTGGCTGCTGCCCTTACGGCACTGGCAGCTGGCCTCGTCTGGAGCGGTCATCAACTGCCGGACACAGATCCGGCGCAAGCCAACGCGCCAACGCCCCCGGAAGCCCCTTCCCCCGCCCTTGTCTCAGCCCTGCCCAGCGCAAATGCGCCTGCGGATGCTGTCGCCGGACAGCGCGCAACCGGCACAGCAAGACAAGCCCCATCCGTTGCGCTTTTTGAGGTTCGGGCCCGGCCTGGAAGCTCCTGCCGCACCGCCCTGTTCAACCCGCCAGAGCGTATATTGACCCCTGTTCCCTGGGCTGAAAACGGATTTCCCCCGACCCGATATGGTGCTTCGCTCTGTGGCATCGCTCTGTCCGCTGGCACGGGGGCAGCAGTCCCTACGATCTCGCCCGAGCCGCCATCGGCCTTTGTCGAGGCGCCATCACACGATGGCGCGCGCACCTTCTTCCTGCGCGGGGCCGTGCAAAACGCCGTCTACACATTCCCTGATCCGGATCGAGGCCCAGAAGCGCCTCCACTGCGCCATTCGATTGTATCCCCTGAGTGAGAGGAGAAACACCGTGCATTTGCCCCGAACTGCCCTCGCCCTTGCTGCCGTCTTACTGACAAACGCACCTTCCCAGGCCCAGATCGCGGCCTTCGAGCCAGACACATATGGCAAGTCCAATCTGTCCGTCCGCCAGAGCACCGGAGATGCCGCCGCGTTCATTGCCGCCAGCGAAGGCGGTGCATTCGAGCCAATCGTGGAATTGTCACCAAACGACCAGATGGCGCTGCTCGCACGGCCGGTCGGCCGGGTGGATATCCTGATGCGCGATCCCAAGACGGGCGACATGCTGGCCAATACCTGCACCGGTTCCTTGCTCGGGGGCGGACTCCTGATCACGAACCACCACTGCCTGCCCCAGGACGGGGGGCATGAGATCGTCAAGGCCTCGATCCTGATGGGCTACAACTCCCTGGATGGGGCCGGCGCCGAGCGTTTCGCGATGGAACCCGCTCCGGTCGAGTGGAGCGCGAAGCTGGACTTTGCAATCGCCCGCGTTGATCCCGCCGCCGAGGAACGCTGGGGGCACGTTGCTCTGGGGCCTCTGGTCAAGGGGGCGAGCCCGGCGAGGGTCGTCCTGCACCATCCGCTAGGCCGCCCCAAGGTGATGAGCCGTTTCCGCTGTTTTGTCTTCAACGACCGTGGAGCCCCACCCATCGTTGCCCACCGCTGTGACACGCTTCCCGGATCGTCCGGATCCTTGCTGTTCGACAACCGGGGCATCGCCGTGGCCCTGCACCGGGCAGGCGGGCTCAAAGCCTCTGATCCGACGAGCTTCAATATGGCCATCGACATGGACACCATTCTCAAGGCGAGCCGGGTGTTGTCCAAAACCCCCGCCTCGCTCGCAGCAGCGCAAACTGGCCATACAGCCGCATCACAAAAGAACCAGGCAGGCAGCGCTGACGCCTCCACCAGCGAAACCACCCGTCCCGCAGATGGAAGAGACGCAAGCCAGTCTCTCTCCACCGAGCAGATGAACAACATCTTGAGCGGCAACTAAGCGGATCTCACACAATTTCCGCTCTGCCTTTCGCCTGTTCCCGATGAGGGCGCAATCAGGCCCTGAAAAGGAGAAACGAGATGAACAGAAAAGATTGGCTCTTGTCCATTCCTGCCGCCCTGCTGTGCCTGTCGCTTGGCGCGCCTGCAGGGGCGCAGTCGCCTTTGAACGAAGCGGCTCCCGGCCTCGAAGACGGGCAGCCTGCTGCGGCAGCCCCTGCCACACAGCCAGGGAACGCAGCGGACACCGGGACCGAGGCCGGGCCGGCCTCCGGATCAGAAGTGAATTATGGCAAGACGGATGTCCCGGCGACCAGCATTGTCCGGGAACTTGCCCCCATGGCGGGAGGCAACCCGGGCGCACCACGCCAGGTGAAGACGCCGCGTGGCACCGTGACGATCGACGCGGCCCGCTCCATCGATCTCACGGTGTTTTTTGCCTTTGACAGTGACCGTCTGCTGCCGGAGGCCCGGACACAACTTAACGCCCTTGGCGTTGCCTTGAACGACCCGGCCCTGCGGCCGCATTCCTTCCTGATTGCCGGTCATACCGATGCAAAAGGGTCCCGCAGCTACAATCTCGACCTGTCCGGCCGGCGTGCCCTGGCCGTCGCCAGCTATCTGATCCGCTACCACCGTATTGCACCAGGGCGGCTCGCCGCCCATGGCTGGGGCGAAGCCCGGCTGAAACTGCCCTCCGACCCGCTGTCGGGCGTGAACCGCCGCGTGGAGGTGTCGTTGCTGCTTCCGGGCCGGAGCAACGTGACCGCACCGCTAGGAGACTGGCATCACAGCGCCCCCAGGGGCGACCTCCGGCGGGTGACCTGGATCCCGTTCATGGAGACCCCGATCCGCCAGACACGGCACTATCACGAATTGAGCGATCCCCGCTGGTGGCTGTCCTCCGGCGCACTGGACGACTTCAACGCGGCCCCAACCCGCGCTGACGATTGACCCATTTGAACATAAGGAGTTTTTGAAATGCTCAGAACCTTTTCCCTTCTCGCCGGTCTCAGCGCCGCCCTGCTCGCCCCTGTTTTCCAGGCCTCCGCAGCCGAAACCCAGCCTCTCAACATTCTCATCATGGGAGAAGATGCAGACAAGGACAGCGTTCCGCGTGGCAACCGCGTCTTCAACCGTGTCATTTCAGCAATGAACGAGGAGCTGAATGTGAAAGGCTATCAGGTCTTCGACGAGACTGCGGTTGCGATGAACATCAACAAGGCCCACCGTGTCCGCCGCCGCGACAGTGAGCTGATCGATGTGGCCCGCGCGGTTCAGGCGCCCCCGCTTGATGTAATCGCGGTTTTCACCATCTATGCGTCGGTGCGAGAAGCCGCATATGCGGACATCAAAAGACCGAATGTGCGCATTCCAGGCCGGCTGCTGAATGTGCGGACCGGGCAGCAAATCGGCTCCTTCGAGGTTTCCGGTCTCGAACTGCCCCCGCTGCCGGTGGAATGCCAACGCGAGTGCTTGCTGGAAGAAGTGGGTAAAAACGCCGCGACACTCGGAGCAGAACTGGCCGATGCGCTCAGCCTGAAGCTTGCCGGGTTCACCACAGCACCGGCGCCGAACGCGTTGACAAGCCCCTCTGGCGCGAGCACGGCCGCCGCCACTGGCGATGGCTGCGGATCGCTGCCGACAGCCTATGTGATCCGCTTTGACGGTTTCGAGACAGAAGAAGTGACCGCGCTTGAGGAATACATCAACTCCTTCGCCTGTGTGGAAAGCGCCCGTGCGGTCCGCGCTTCGGGCCGCACGGCCGAGTATTGGTATGAAACCCGGTCGGATTCCTCGCGGCTGAACCGCAATCTTCGGCTGACGCTCGAGCATATGGGGGTTGAAGGGCAACTGAAATTTGCCGGCAACACCTTCGTGCTGGTCAAAGTCGCCACCCGCTGACCGGAACCAGAGGTTCCAGACTCATTGATCTCCCGGTGGCGCAGCTCCAGAGGCCGTGCCACCGGAAGCTTTGGGCCCGCTGCGAAGGCATGACGGGCCACTTGCAACGGCACCTGCGGCCTCTGCCCATCCCGCGCAGCGCGCAGCCTGTTCTTCCCCCAATCTTAAACAACTGCCCTGCCCCGAGGCCCCATAGCGTTGCGGAAACCGGTGCACAAAAAAAGAGGCCGCACTCAAATGAGGCGGCCCGAGTCTAGGGAGGAAACGCCCAAGGAGGGCGGCGCGATAACATATCGCACTGCAATAAAGTCGCATCGCACCGCACAAAGGTCAAGCAGGAAACAGAGAATATCCTGTATAAACTATGAGCAATTTATGCCGTTTTGCCGATTCAATTTTCAGCAGAAAGGGTTATACAAGCAGCAGACCGGTTGTCTTGAGACGCTTACAGGCATTCCACTAAAGGAAATTCCGATGACAGAGCCCGTTTACAGCTCGAACATGTTTGCCCCCTTTCTGGACCGGCTTGCAGATGCTTCCACAAAGGCGATCATGCCTCATTTCAGGCAGGCCTTTGCCATCGACAACAAGCTGGATCAGGGCTTCGATCCGGTCACCATCGCGGACCGGGACGGGGAAACCGCCATGCGGACCCTGATCAACAGCACCTATCCCGATCACGGCATCCTGGGGGAAGAGCATGGGCCGGAAAACCTGAGCGCAGATCATGTCTGGGTACTGGATCCGGTGGACGGAACCCGGGCCTTTATCACGGGACTGCCCACTTGGGGCACTCTGATTGGCCTGCGAAGTGGCAGTGTACCAAGTCTTGGCATGATGGTGCAGCCCTATGTCAATGAGCGCTTTGCCGGAGACGGCAAAACAGCCTGGTACCGGGGCCCGCTTGGCGACAAAACCCTCACAACCCGGCCCTGCAGCCGCCTGGAAGACGCGACGCTGTTCACCACGACACCCGCTCTTTTTTCTGAAAAAGAACGCAGTATCTATGACAAGGTGGAAGCCACAGCCCGCCTCGCCCGCTACGGCACGGATTGTTATGCCTATTGCATGGTGGCGGCCGGGCACGGGGACGCGGTGATTGAATCCGGCCTGCAGGCCTATGACATTGTTGCCCTGGTGCCGATTGTGGAAGGCGCCGGCGGTGTGGTCACCACATGGACCGGCGGGTCGCCCGCAGACGGCGGTCAGATCCTGGCGTCCGGAGACCCGCGCCTGCATGACCTTCTGCTAAGCGAGCTTGCCAAAGCCACCTGATCTCTTGATGTCGTTTGGTGCCTACCTCTGCCGCTCAAGGCCAAACAGCCTTGCCTTTTGCCGCGATCTCTTTGAGGTCAAACAGCGAATGGCTCCGCGTCAGACTTCCATTCTCGCCGGATCTTCTTCCGCCTCAAAACCGGGAATGAAAGCATCAAAAGCAGCCCAGAACTGATCCCGGAACACATCGCGTTCCATCATCAGTTCATGGGCCGCCCCGGCAATTTCCAGATAGGCCGCCGCCCGGGTTCTTGACACAAATTCCTCAATCGCCGGGCTGGAAACGATCCGGTCCTCACCGGCGGCCAGCAACAGGCAGGGCAGTTTGACCGACGGCCCAAAACCCCGCTGGCGCAGAGCGGTCATGGTGCGGGCCGCCGCATTGAGCCAGCCAACCGTTGGCGCGCCGATCCCAAGCTCTGGCGCCTGCTCCAGCACCTTGCTGAACCGCTCAAACCGGACCTTGTCCGAGGTCTGCCGGTTGCCCTTGAACGGCAGGAGCACCTTGCTGTTGCCGCCGGGCACAAACAGGCGGCCCAGCCCGGCAAGGGACAGGGCCCGGGCCAGGGGAAAGCCAATTTTTTCCAGAAAAACCGAGGTTTTGGGCTGCTGCGCTTTCAGCCGCACCTTGCCGAGCCAGCCAAGTGTGAGCTTGCGCAGGAGCCAGCGCAGCCCCCCGGCAAGGTCCAGGGTCCAGGCCCCTGACGGCAGACCCAGAAGCGGTGCGGTGATCACAGCCCGGTCCAGCATGGTACGCAGGCGCTGGGCATCCGACAGCAGCACAAGGCCGCCGGTGGAATGGGCCAGGGCAAAATGCGGCCCCGGATAGGTCGCAAGAGACACCTCTTTCAGCACCGTGCGCAGATCCAGCCGGAATTTCCGGAAATTCGACACATGGCCGCGTTTCGGATTGCGTGTGAGCCGCTGGGAGCCGCCCTGCCCGCGCCAGTCAAATGTGACCACATCAAAGCCGCGCTGGCGCAGGTCCGTGACCACTTCAAAGTATTTTTCGATAAATTCGGCGCGCCCCTGAAGCAGCGTGACCGCCCCCCGCCGGGGATGGCCAAGCGCGGGCCAATGGGCGTAGCGGATCCGGATTTTGTCCACGGTTGTGACAAACCCTGACTGCGCCCCGTCCGGCACCGGATTTTCGGGATGATCGAACAGTTTCATGGGAAAAAGTGATAGCGGGCTTCGCCCGGCCCCACAACAAGCTTTCAGGCCAGCCCTGAGGAAGGACTGGCCTTGAAACCCTTATCCACCGGCAAAGCGGTTACCAGCGCGGCTGCCAGTATCCACGGCCGCCAACCGGGTGGCTGCGCACGATACGGGCATTTCGGGAATCAACCACCAGCCGCACAGGCATGCCGCGCCAGCCAATGGCCTTGACGATAAACATCGGGCCGCGCCGGTCCACAATCTTGATCCGGTGAAAACCGCGATGGCGCAGGCTGCGGCGAATCTGACGCGGGCCCATATGGTCATGGTGGCCATGCCAGCCCGGACCACCCCAATGGCCACCCCCATGCCCACCCCCATGCCCACCTCTGGGGCCGCCGCGATGACCGTCAAAATGCTGGCCGCGATGCCCGCCCCGGCGGCCGTCATGACCATGTCCATGGCGGTGCGGCCGGTCGCGGTCATGCACCTTGACGACGGGCGGCTGCGACGCTTTTTCCTGGAGCGCGGGGGCTGCTTGCGGGCCACTCAGCTGCGCAGCCCCTGAAAGCGGTGCGGCAGCCGCCGTATGGGCAAGGCCGAGCGAGGCGGCAAGAACCACTGCTGCAATCGGAGCGGACAGTCGGGACAAAAAAGCGGGCATGGAAAATCTCCTGGTCCTGGGAA
The DNA here is from genome assembly GCF_056160985.1 of Roseibium sp. AWQ4_290. NCBI lineage: Bacteria > Pseudomonadati > Pseudomonadota > Alphaproteobacteria > Hyphomicrobiales > Stappiaceae > Roseibium > Roseibium sp. AWQ4_290. Next base: position 95,096 of record NZ_JBSWYG010000004.1, on the reverse strand, counting down.
CGTCTTGGGAACTCTTTGAACCGCCAGCGCCGGGCCGACGGTGAGTGCAAGATGCGCCGCGCCGCTTGAACCGGACCGGAAGGCTCCATTCATCTACCGTTCATCTGCACAAGACCGGCCAGGTTCCGGGCCTCTTGAAATCAATTCCCGCAATGCCCACCTCAGTTTTGCAGGCGCCGCTATGGGTCTGCGAAAACCTTCTGTCCCGCCACATTGGGGGACAGGAAACCGATGAAAACAGTCGTGAAGTATCTGTTGCTCACAGGAGGACACTTAAATGCGTCACTTGGATTTCTCCCCCCTTTACCGGTCTACCGTCGGGTTCGACCGCCTCTTCTCCATGCTGGATGCCGCCGGAAACGACGCTCCCAGCTATCCGCCCTATAATATTGAGCGCACCGGCGAAAACGCCTACCGCATCACCATGGCCGTGGCCGGGTTCACCGATGAGGAACTCTCGGTGGAAGCCAAGGAACATGTTCTGACCATCAAGGGTGAGAAGTCGGAAGAAGACAGCGACCGCGAGGTGCTCTACCGGGGCATTGCCTCGCGCACTTTCGAACGCCGGTTCCAGATTGCCGAACATGTGCGCGTTGACGGGGCACTGCTCCAGAACGGCCTGCTCCATGTGGACCTTGTGCGCGAGCTTCCCGAAGCGATGAAGCCGCGCAAGATCGAGATCACGTCTGGAACTGCATCCAGGCAGATCGAATCTCAGGCGCACTAAGCCGTTTCGAAAGACATAACAATGTTCATATGAACGTTGTTGTGTGATGATTGCGCGGCTGGCATATCGCCAGCCGCGCTTTTCTCAAAAGAAACACCTCACGCGGCCCTCCCCGGCTCGCCCCGGAGGTGACACGCGGACTGAGTAGGAAGTCCTATTTCGAACCTTCCCTCAGACAGACACGCTCTCTCATCTTGAGGAAACGGAGCGCGGCAGTCTCATGACACGCCACAAGCCGCCGGTTCCCCGTGTCCTCACGCATTCGCGCCGAGCGCAGTCAAAAAGGCCGTCACATCCTCATCCGTGGTGGCAAAGCTTGTAACCATGCGGAAGCAGATCTCGTCTGGCTGCACGGCATGGTCCGGCTCCAGGTTCTTGGCAGGCCATTCATATATCTTGGCACCTGCGGCCGTGAGCCTTTCGAACAGCTCCCGTTTGACAATCGGAAACACTTCGTTCGCTTCCACTGGCCAGGCCGTGCGCCCGCCTCCAGACCGGATGCCCTCCGCCAGCTTCTGTGCCATTCTATTGGCATGGCTTGCCGTGGTCAGCCAGGCGTCATCGTCGAAATAGCCCTCCAGCTGCGCGGAGACAAAGCGGCTTTTGGAAAACAAATGCCCGGCCCGTTTGCGGAAATATTCAAACCCCTTGGCCACGTCCAGATCAAAGAAAACAACGGCCTCGGCGCACCAGCAACCATTCTTGGTCGCGCCGAAGGAGAGCACATCCACCCCCGTCTTCCAGGTCATCTCCGCCGGTGTGCAGCCCAGTGTGACCAGGGCATTGGCAAAGCGGGCACCATCCATATGAAGCGGAACGGACCGGGAGCTGGCCGCATCCTTGAGCGCTGCAATTTCCTCCAGCGTATAGACCGTGCCGCTTTCGGTGGCCTGGCTGATGGAAACCGAGGCCACCTGACCATGATGCACCACCCCGTCCGGAAAGGCGGACATGGCCTCCGATAGCGCCTCAGCGGTCATTTTCCCGCCAGGGCCTGCAACACTTACCAGTTTGTTGCCGGAGGTCATGAATTCAGGGCAATTGCACTCATCCACCTGAATATGGCTGTCCGAATGGCAGAAAACCGCCCCACCCGGCTTGGCCAGCGCAGCCAACGCCAGCGCATTGGCCGCCGTGCCTGTGGCCACGTAGAAGACGGCGACCTGCCGCTCGAATATCTCGTTGAACCGCTGATGGATACGGTCGGTGGGCGGGTCGATGCCATAAGACGGCTCGAACCCGGAATTGTGGCGGGCCAGCGCCGACATCACCGCCGGAGCTGCACCCGCCCAGTTGTCGCTGGCAAAGTTCATGGTTCCGGTTTAAGCACCCTGGCTTTCACCCGGCAACCGGATTTTCAGGACTTGGCCACGTTTCACCCGCGTGCCTAGTAGTAGAGTTCCCGCTGCCGGTAGTAACGCCCCAGGAGAAAGTCCAGGGAAATCACCCCGGGCCCTTTCAGAGCCGGGACGAGCAGCAAGAAGATCCAAAGCAGGCGGTCATCGGCAATGATCGCATAAGGCTGGCCGTCAAACAGCGCCCCGATGGTTTTGGCATCCGCCCCGTGTCCGTAAACATCCACGTAACTCATAACAATGATGAAGACGATCATGCCAAGGCTGGCGAACCGGGTGAACAGGCCCAGCACCACCATCACCGGCAAGATAAATTCTCCCCAGGTCCCGGCCAGAACCATCAGACCATAGGGAAAGAAAGGCAGCTGGCTCGGATCGTAGCTGACCTGCTCCATGAGCTTGGGCAACATCTGGGCATAGGCCCCGGCCGTTGGGGAAAAGAGGTTCATGAAATCGCCGCCGATTTTCGTCAGGGCCGAGTTCCAAAAAAACTGAAACAGCACGGCCGCAAAAATGAAGCGTGCGGCAAATCCCATCAGCCAGCCATTGGTCAGCCGTTCCAGCGTGCCGAACACCGCCGTATACAACCGCACAAAAAAACCCGCGAGTGCGCCCATGAAATACCCCTTCCCTTGTCCATGTCAGGACCCCGGCCATCTTGGCTCAGTCAAATAAAAGGCCCTTGAAAACACCTTTTGAAAGACAATCCGACAGACAGCCGGACAGTGAAAACGTGGCCGTGTGTGCCACCGCCTGCGTTGCGGCCTCGCCAAGCATGGCGCCTTCCAGCAGCGCCGTCACGAAAAGACCGCCCCCGGGAGGCAGAAGATGCAGACCCACCTCCAGATCCGGACGTGTGACCAGAACCGATTGGGGCCGGTCCAGATCTGGCACAGATGCGTCTTCCGGCGCAAACCGGTTCGCCCGCGCCAGATCGAGAACCGGCCAGGGCGACACGACCACCGCAGTGGCCGGATGGGCGGCGAAACGGACGCCGCCAAGCCGGGCCGGATCCACCTGCCCCAACACTGCCGGATCCAGCGGCGCGGCATCTGCCGCATGATAAGACTGCAGCCACGCCCATTCCAGCCGGGCGACATCGGCCAAATAAGGATAGGCCTTGAGCGGCTCAAAGCCGTCGATGAACGCCGCGAAGTCCTGACCGTACCAGATCAAAACCGGGGAAGCGGGCGGATGTTGGGCAATAAAGGCGCGCGCCAGCGCGTTGAAATAGTCTTCGCCCAGGAGAGAGGACAGGGCGGGAAATGTCTGCCGGAGCGCTTCACACAGGGAAACGATGACGTTGTTGCGGTAGATATTGAACCGCTTGGGCGCAGGCGCCCCATCCGGGCCTGTCAGGCCGGCCGGGGGGGCCGCCTGCGGGTCCCACAGGGCCGCCCCAAAAGCCTTGGCTCCGACACTACGTCTCCGTCCGGCTGCACCCATGTCAGACCACCCGTTGCAAAGAAGGGTGTCCGGCCCGGGTCAGCAGCCGGTCGGCGGCCTGCACTTCGGCCTGCAAAACCGGCCAGGCGGGCACGTCATTGTCCCACTCGATCAGGGTCGGCAGCGCCCCGGTTTTCTGAAGCACTGTGTCATAAAGCGCCCAGACGGCCGCATCCACTTCCCGGTCATGGGCATCGATCAGCAGCGGACGGCCCTGATCATCCGTGTCTGGCGCATGGCCACCCAGATGGATCTCCTCGATCAGTGACAGCGGAAAGGCCGCCAGATAGTTCAGCGCCGACTGCTGGTGGTTGGTACACGAGACATGGACGTTGTTGACATCCAGAAGCAGGCCGCAGCCGGTGCGCCCGGCCACCTCGCCCAGAAACGCCAGTTCGCTCATGGTGCTTTGTTCAAACGCCACATAGGTGGACGGGTTTTCCAGAAGCATCCGGCGCCCGAGCGTTTCCTGAACCTCGTCAATATGGTCACAGACCCGGTCAAGCGCCGCCTTGTCATAGGGAACCGGCAGAAGATCATTGAAATAGGTGGTGTCATGGGTGGACCAGGCCAGATGTTCTGAAAACAGGCCCGGCTCGTAGCGCCGGTTGAGCGCGGCCAGCCGCTGCAGATGGTCCTTGTCCAGTGGACCTTCCCCGCCAATGGAAAGGCCAACCCCGTGAAGAGACAGGGGATAGTCGGCCCGCACCGCTTCAAGCTGGCGGTGAGGCACACCGCCCGCGCCCATGTAATTTTCCGCGTGAATTTCGAAAAAACCGATCCGGGCCCGGCTGTCGAGAATCGCGCCAACATGCTCCGCCTTCAACCCGGCTCCGGCCCGGGCCGGAATGGCGGCGGCAACACGCTGGCGGGACGGGTCAGATCGCTGATCAGACATGGCTGTCTCCCTGGCTAGGGACGCAGAGGGCAAGAACGGAAAAGACACGGGCAGGCGGTCACTGTCCACCGGCCCATACTCGCATCCCGGACGCTTGCCGGGCGGGCCCTGGTCAGGCTTTCGGCAGGTCGCGCTGCAATTCGGTCAAAGACCCCGTGCGCCCATCGGGAAGTTTCATGGTGGTGCAGGTGCCTTTGGGCACAAGCGTCCAGGCATTGCCCTGATAGTCAACGGTGGAGGTTCCGGCACAGGTGGTGCCCGGCCCGGCCTTGCAATCGTTCTTGCCCTTCAGGGATACGCCGTAGCATTTTTCCTTTGCCTGCGCCTGTGCAGGGCTGGTTGTGGCAAGACCGGCCACCGCAGTGGCAACAGCACCGGCAACGATTGCCGCAGACATAGCCTTGTGTTTCATTTCAGTCTCCTCTCATGAATAAAATCAATGTCTGCCTGCACAGTCCTGATCCCGTACGGGCACAAAAGTTACATGAGCCTATCGAGCTTCAATGGGAAATCAAAGGCCTGTGACCAATTTGCGAGCACATCGGACCAGAATTCCGCCGACGAAATATTCTTGCCAAAAACACGCTTGAATCGACCTTTCGAGATAATTGGCACAAGCAACATGAAACAATTATAATGAGGCAACGCAGAAAGACCCTTGCCCCTGGCGGGGAAATCTGTCATGTTCCGCCCGCCTAGAATAGGACAGGTATACTGTCCCAATTGCGGGGGGGGGGTGCTGGTGGGGAGAGCCGGACACCGCCAAACAAACGGCGATCAGACCAAGCGGTCGACGGATCCGGGGAGGATTCGCTGACACGACGGAACACATCAGTTTCGGCAGCGGTCAGTCCGCTGCGGCGATGTGGTGGTTTGTTTTCATGAACCGCCGCGGTAAATACAACGACAGAGCCGGGGCAGGAAAGCCAGGGTTCGCCGAGCCGCATTCTTGATGGAATGCGACCCGAACGGAACCCGACGCTTCAAGCCACGGCAACACTGGGCTTAACAGTGAGGGCGCACATGACGAGAGACGAGCTGACGACCAGCACAGCCATGCAGGCAGGCGGCGGGCAACACACGGGAACCGCACCCAAGACACTTGCCGAACGACTGGGCACGGCCGCCGAAAAAGGGCTCTATGATCCGTCACGCGAACACGATGCCTGCGGTGTTGGCTTTGTGGCCCATATGAAGGGTGAAAAATCTCACAAGATTGTGGCCGATGGCCTTCAGGTGCTGGAAAACCTGACCCATCGCGGCGCCGTTGGCGCGGACCCGCTGATGGGCGATGGCGCCGGCATGCTGGTGCAGATCCCGCACCGGTTCTTTGCCGAAGAAATGGACCAGGCCGGAACGCCCCTGCCCGAGGTGGGCCAATATGGCGTCGGTTTTCTGTTTCTGCCCCAGGATGACACCTTGCGCGCAACATGCGAAGAGATCGTGGAACGGGTGATCAAGGCCGAAGGTGAAGACCTGATCGGCTGGCGCACCGTTCCGGTCGACAATGCGTCCCTGTCCAAGGCCCCCGACATTGCGGCCACCGAACCGGTGTCCCGCCAGGTCTTCATCAAGCGCAAGAGCTGTGAAGACCCCGATGCGTTCGAGCGCCGTCTTTATGTGCTGCGCAAGGTGATTTCCAACACGGTGCGCGCAGAGACCGATGCGGTCGAGAAGGGCTTTTACATCGTCTCCCTGTCAAGCCGCACGCTGGTTTACAAGGGCATGTTCCTGGCCTATCAGCTGGGCGCCTATTATGCCGACCTGAAAGATGAGCGTTTCACTTCCGCTCTTGCGCTGGTGCACCAGCGTTTTTCCACCAACACCTTCCCCTCCTGGGACCTGTCGCATCCGTACCGGATGGTGGCCCATAACGGGGAAATCAACACCCTGCGCGGCAATGTGAACTGGATGGCCGCCCGTCAGGCCTCCGTTTCCTCCGCGCTTCTGGGCGACGACATTTCCAAACTCTGGCCAATTTCCTATGAAGGCCAGTCGGACACGGCCTGTTTCGACAATGCCCTGGAATTCCTGGTCATGGGCGGCTACTCGCTGGCCCATGCCGCCATGATGCTCATCCCGGAGGCCTGGGCAGGCAATCCGCTGATGGATGAAAACCGCCGCGCCTTTTACGAATACCACGCGGCTCTGATGGAGCCGTGGGACGGCCCCGCCGCCGTTGCCTTCACCGACGGGCGCCAGATCGGCGCAACGCTGGACCGCAACGGCCTGCGCCCAGCCCGCTACATTGTGACCGACGACAATTTTGTCATCATGTCCTCCGAAGTCGGTGTCCTGCCGGTAGCCGAAGAGCGCATTGTCCAGAAATGGCGGCTGCAGCCGGGCAAGATGCTGCTGATCGATCTGGAGGAAGGCCGCATCGTCTCCGACGATGAAATCAAGCGCCAGCTGTCAACTGCCAATCCTTACAAGGACTGGCTGCACCGCAGCCAGATCGTGCTGGAAGACCTGCCGGGCGTGCGCCAGCGTGCGCCTGTAGCGGGGGAAAGCCTGCTCGACCGCCAGCAGGCCTTTGGCTACACTCAGGAAGACATCAAGCTTCTCATGATCCCGATGGCCACCGTGGGCCAGGAAGCAATCGGTTCCATGGGCACCGACACGCCGATTTCCGCGCTGTCCGACAAGTCGAAGCTGCTCTACACCTATTTCAAGCAGAACTTTGCCCAGGTCACCAACCCGCCGATCGATCCGATCCGGGAAGAGCTGGTGATGAGCCTGGTCTCCTTCATCGGCCCGCGCCCGAATATTTTCGACCTGAAAGGCCTGTCCACTTCCAAACGCCTGGAAGTGCGCCAGCCGATCCTGACCAATGAGGATCTTGAGAAGATCCGGGCCATTGGCGACATTGCCGACAACCAGTTCTCCGCCAAGACGCTCGACATCACCTACAACGCCGAAAAAAGCGCCCACGGTATGGAAGGCGCGCTGGACGAATTGTGCGAACGGGCGGAAAAGGCCGTGCGCGACGGCTACAACATCATCATCCTGTCCGACCGGCTGATCAGCCGGTCCCGGATCGCGATCCCCGCACTTCTGGCGACTGCCGCCGTGCACCATCACCTGATCCGCAAGGGCCTGCGCACCTCCGTCGGCCTTGTGGTGGAAACCGGCGAAGCGCGTGAAGTGCATCACTTCTGCGTTCTGGCCGGGTATGGGGCGGAAGCCATCAACCCCTATCTGGCCTTCGAAACGCTGCTGTCCATGCATATGGAAATGGACTTCCCGGAAGAAGTGGACCAGTTCGAGGTTGTCGAGCGCTACATCAAGTCCATCGACAAAGGCATCTTGAAGGTCATGTCCAAGATGGGCATTTCGACCTACCAGTCCTATTGCGGCGCGCAGATCTTTGACGCGGTCGGCCTCGGTACGGACTTCGTGAAGAAATATTTCTTCGGCACCGCCACCATGATCGAAGGCATTGGCCTTGCGGAAGTGGCCAATGAAACGGTGCTGCGCCATTCCGAAGCCTTCGGGGACGTCGCCATCCTGCGCCGCTCGCTTGAGGTCGGCGGCGAATATGCCTACCGAACCCGGGGCGAAAGCCATATGTGGACCCCGGACTCCATCGCCCAGCTGCAGCATGCGGTGCGCTCAAATCTGCCCGAGATGTACCGGGCCTTTGCCGAGGAAGTGAACGGCAAGAGCGGGCGCTATGCGATTCGCGGTCTCTTCCGCATCAAGGGTGCTGAGGAAATCGGCTCCAGCCCGATTGCGCTGGACAAGGTGGAACCGGCGGAAAGCATCGTCAAACGCTTTGTCACCGGCGCCATGTCCTTCGGCTCGATTTCCCGCGAGGCCCATACGGCGCTCGCCGTTGCCATGAACCGGATCGGCGGCAAGTCGAACACCGGCGAAGGCGGCGAAGAGCCGGAACGGTTCAATCCGCTGCCCGACGGGTCCCAGAACCCCCGGCGTTCAGCGATCAAGCAGGTCGCCTCTGGCCGCTTCGGGGTGACCACCGAGTATCTGGTCAATTCCGACATGATTCAGATCAAGGTGGCTCAGGGGGCCAAGCCCGGCGAAGGCGGGCAGCTTCCCGGCCACAAGGTCGATGCGGTCATTGCCAAGGTCCGCCATTCCACGCCGGGGGTTGGCCTGATCTCGCCGCCGCCGCACCATGACATCTATTCCATCGAGGATCTGGCTCAGCTCATTTATGACCTGAAAAACGTCAATCCGGCTGCGGACATTTCCGTCAAGCTTGTCTCCGAAGTCGGGGTTGGCACCGTGGCGGCCGGGGTGGCCAAGGCCCGCGCGGACCACATCACCGTGTCTGGCTATGACGGCGGCACCGGCGCCTCCCCGCTGACCTCGATCAAACATGCGGGCAGTCCGTGGGAAATCGGCCTTGCTGAAACCCAGCAGACGCTGGTGCTCAACGGCTTGCGTTCGCGCGTCGCACTTCAGGTCGATGGTGGCCTGCGCACGGGCCGGGACGTGATTGTCGGCGCGCTTCTGGGCGCCGATGAATTCGGCTTCTCCACCGCACCGCTGATCGCGGCCGGCTGCCTGATGATGCGCAAGTGCCACCTGAACACCTGCCCGGTCGGCATTGCCACCCAAGACCCGGTTCTGCGCAAGCGCTTCAAGGGCACGCCCGAACATGTGATCAACTACTTCTTCTATGTCGCTGAGGAAGTGCGGGAGATCATGGCCGGGCTCGGGGTGGAAAAACTGGACGACCTGATCGGCCGGTCCGACTATCTCGACAAGAATGCGGCCATTGAGCACTGGAAAGCCCAGGGTCTCGACTTCACGCGGATCTTCTTCCAGCCGGACGCCGCGCCGGAAGCCACCCGCTGGACCGAGACCCAGGACCACCCGATTGACGACATTCTCGACCGGCGCCTGATTGCCGCCGCCAAACCGGCCCTTGAGACCAAGGAACCGACGGTGATCGAGGAGACGATCTGTTCCGTCGACCGGTCTGTCGGCGCCATGCTCTCCGGCGAGATTGCCAAACGCTATGGCAGCAAGGGTCTCAAAAAGCCCGACACGCTGACAATCAATCTGAAGGGCACCGCCGGTCAGGCCTTTGGTGCCTTCGTCTCCCGCGGCGTGACCATCAATCTCGTCGGCGATGCAAATGACTATGTCGGCAAGGGCCTTGCCGGTGGCAAGCTCATTGTGCGGCCACCGGATAACACCCGGATTGTTGCTGAAAACTCCATTATTGTCGGCAACACGGTGCTCTACGGCGCGACCGAGGGGGAATGTTATTTCCGCGGCGTGGCCGGGGAACGCTTCGCCGTCCGCAACTCCGGCGCCATTGCCGTTGTGGAAGGAGTAGGCGACCATGGCTGCGAATACATGACCGGCGGGGTCGTCGTGGTGATCGGCCAGACTGGCCGGAACTTCGCGGCCGGCATGTCCGGCGGCATTGCCTATGTTCTTGATGAGGACGGCACGTTCGGCTCCCGCTGCAACCTGGCCATGGTCGATCTGGAACCGGTGACGGAAGAGGACGACCTTCTGGAAAAGCTGCACCACCATGGCGGCGACATCGAGCACAAGGGCCGCGTCGACCTTTCCTCCGACATGACCCGCCATGACGATGAGCGCCTGCGCCAGATGCTGGCCAAGCATTTGGAACTGACCGGCTCTGCGAAAGCGCAGGCCATTTTGGACGACTGGACCAGTTTCCGGCCGAAATTCGTCAAGGTCATGCCGGTTGAATACCGTCGCGCGCTGCGGGAAATGGAAGAGCAGCGCCTGGGCATGGTCGCCGCCGAATAGGGCCAACAACACAAAAGGCTCTCGGCCGCAGCGCGCGGCCGATTGCAGCCGACTTGAGGACGCACACAGTTGAGGAGGTCACCTTGGGCAAGGTAACCGGTTTTTTGGAAATCGACCGTCAGGAACAGAAGTATCAGCCGGCTTCTGACCGCATCCGCCATTTCCGCGAATTCACCATTCCGCTGAATGAGCAGGAAGTCGCCAACCAGGCGGCCCGCTGCATGGATTGCGGCATCCCATTCTGCCATGGACCGACCGGATGTCCGGTCAACAACCAGATCCCGGACTGGAACGATCTGGTCTATCAGGGCGACTGGGACATTGCCCTGCGCAACCTGCATTCCACCAACAACTTCCCCGAATTCACCGGCCGCATCTGCCCGGCGCCCTGTGAAGAAGCCTGCACGCTGAACCTGGAAGACATTCCCGTCAATATCAAAACCGTGGAACAAGCCATTGCCGACAAGGGCTGGGAAGAAGGCTGGATCGTGCCCGAACCCGCAGCCAGCAAGACCGGCAAGGCGGTTGCGATCATCGGTTCGGGCCCGGCTGGCATGGCCGCCGCCCAACAGCTCGCCCGGGCGGGCCACACGGTGCATGTCTATGAGCGCGAGGCCAAGGCCGGCGGCCTGCTGCGCTACGGTATTCCCGATTTCAAGATGGAAAAACACTATATCGACCGGCGCGTCGCCCAGATGGAAGCCGAAGGTGTGACCTTCCACTATGGGGTTAATGTGGGCGTCGATACGTCGCTGGAAGAACTGGCCGAACGCCATGACGCGGTTATCCTGTGCGCCGGGGCCGAGCGCCCGCGCGATCCGGGTGTCTCGGGCATGGAACTGGAAGGCTGCCACTGGGCCATGGACTATCTCGTCCAGCAGAACCGCCGAGTCGGCGGCGAGCCGGAAGGCGACGCCCAGCCGGTCTGGGCAGGTGGCAAGCATGTGGTCGTGATCGGCGGCGGCGACACCGCGTCCGACTGTGTCGGTACCGCGTTCCGCCAAGGGGCGCTGTCCGTTACCCAGCTGGACATCCGCCCGATCCCGCCGCTGAAGGAAGACAAGATGGCGGTCTGGCCCTATTGGCCGACCAAGTTCCGCACCTCCTCCTCACAGGCAGAAGGCGCGGAACGGGAATTTTCCGCAGCCACCCTTGGCCTTGTGGGCGAAGACGGCGTGGTCACCGGCGTAAAATGCGCCCGGGTGGACGAAAAGCGCCGCCCGATTGAAGGCACGGAGTTCATCCTGCGCGCCGATCTGGTGCTGGCGGCCATCGGCTTTTCCGGACCGCTGCTGGAAACCTATATCGCCGAAGCCGGGGACAAGCTGGAACTGGACGGGCGCACCAACGTGAAGGCCAATACGGACGACTACAAAACCAGCATGAAAAAGGTTTTTGCTGCAGGCGACGTGCGCAAAGGCCAGTCGCTGGTCGTCTGGGCCATCCGGGAAGGCCGCCAGGCCGCCCGCTCTGTAGACGAATTCCTGACCGGGTCCTCGGACCTGCCGCGGTAAGCGCCCCGCAAAAGATAAGGCGCGCTTAGAGCATCGTGCGATAAGTCAGGCGCTTTGGCGAAACTCAAAAGCCCTCTTGCAGATCTGATGTGCAAGAGGGCTTTTTGTATCAGCTGGGGGTCTGGCTGGGAAACCGCAAAGCCTGCCGGCACGCCCGGATATCGGGGCAAGATGGGCACGCTCAGAGAAAATCGCGCTTGAACGGTACTTGCATGCCGCTGCCTGAACTCAGAGATTTCAATTCAAAAGACAACAGGGATTGGAACCTCTATGAACGCGGCGCGTTCTAAGAGCATCGTGCGATCAGTCTGCACCATTTGATGCTGGAAAGCAGATCATCCGGCAAGGCGCATCGCGCAGCGCGATGCGGTGTATCGGGCAAGCGACGCAACGCTGCCGATGGGCTGCTTTCAATCACCCCAGGGGCCGGTCTGCTTTGCCCGCTGACATCGTTGGATCGAACTTGTGGTGGGAAACACCACGGCGCGCGATCCGCCTCCTCAGCAGACAAAGCAGATCCGGCCAAATGGTGCAGACTGATCGCACGATGCTCTAAGAGCCGCTGGGAACCGCCCCGCCCAGGGCCGATGTGCCGTCGGCCTCCATATAAGGATCATCCACCCGGCCCGGCACGGGCTGAAGCGGCTCGCCCTTGACGAAAAAGCGGTAGGCGGCGCTGTCTGTATCGATTTCGCGCTGATCGTCCTCACCACCCAGCAGCAAGCCCTCAGGCGAAGTGGTCCGGCCGGTCAGCACGATGAAATTCGGGTCGTCCTCAATGCCCTCATAGGCAAGCCCGCCATATCCGCCCAAAAGCCGCAAAAGTTCCCGGTCAACAAAAAACGCCACCTTGCGGTAGCCCGGCCATGAAAAGCCGATCCGGTCCTGGGTCCGCAATCGTGTGTTCTTGCCGTCCACATCCGGGCCAAAGGAAGAGTAGCTGCCATCTTCAGCCAAAAAGATATCCCAGATATCCACATACCGGACCCGCCGGTCTTCGGACGCCGACTGGAAAATGGCATTCAGCTGGGTGAAATCCGCATTGACGCTCTTCTTGCTGGTGGGCGGCAGGCCGACCCAGACAATCGGCTTCTTCTCCTGGCGCACAACACGCACCAGCGCTTCCACCTTCTTGCGGTAGGCCGAGGTCCAGTCCTCGCTCATATATTCGATTAGCGGATCTTCCTCAAAGAGCTTGCCGAGATCCCTGCGGCCGATCATCACCACCATCGCCTTTACATCCGCGCCGCGGATCTTGGCCAGCACCTTTTCCGGCCAGTCAGGGCCCGCTTTTCCGGCAAATCCGGCCTTGTCCTCTGTCAGACGTTCCACCCGGATCTGGGGTTTGTCAGCCAGAATGTAATCGAGCCCGTCCGCGACCCCGCGCGCCATGCGGTCCCCCACCACCAGAATGGCACCGGCATCCGGGTTCTTGGGCTGGATCTGGAGCCTGGGCGGCGCCCCGGCGGCCCGGGAGGACGTGCTGCGCTTCTGGATGCTGCCCGGCGGCCGCTTCGTCTTGCGCCGTTCCTTGTTGCCAAAGAGCTTTTGCAGGGGAGCAAACGGATTGAAGCCACGCAAAAGACCATTTTGGGCAACTACAATGCCCTTATGCGCCCCTTGTCCGCCCGCAGGCTCCTCTGCGGCGGCAGGTGCCAGCCCCGCGCCCAGAACCAAGATGCATACAGCCAAAGCCAGCGGACACGCCAGCCCGGTCCGAATCTTCCAGAAATCGGTCACAAAAAACGCAGACACGGTCACCCTACTCTCCAGGAAGGACAGATCTGCGCCTAGCTTACCCGCCCATTTTCAGATGCGCCAGCAAAACCACGGACGGATAGCCATCCGGCACAAGGCCACGTGCACTTTGATAGGCCCGTATCCCTCTGCGTGTGGCCGGACCAGCCTTGCCATCTGCAGATCCGACAGAAAAACCCTGCCGGTTCAGGAGATTTTGCAGCTCTGCGGTTTCAGACCGGTTCAGCGGCAAATAATCCCGCGACCAGTCCCCCGCCAGCGGCCCGCCGCCGATCAGACGGTCTGCCAGATGCCCGACCGCAAGCGCATAGGCGGTCGCATTGTTGTAACGCTTGATGACATAGAAATTGCGCAGCATCAGAAAGGCCGGTCCCTTTGCCCCTGCAGGCAGAACCATGATTGCCTTGTCGGAGCGGCGCGGGAATCCCTTGCCATTGGACCTGCGCACGCCGCGCTTGGCCCACTCGCCAAGGGTCATGGTCAGATCGCCATCGGCCAGATGATAATCGAACCCGGCGGGCAGCTTGACTTCATAGCCCCAGGTCTTGCCGGTCTGCCAGCCGTGCTTTTTCAGATAATTTGCCGTGGAGGCAAGCGCATCGGGCACGGATGTCCAGATGTCCCGGCGGCCATCGCCGTTGTAATCCGCCGCATAGGCCTTCCAGCTGGACGGCATGAACTGGGTATGTCCCATTGCCCCGGCCCAGGACCCTTCCATATCCTGAAACCGCACATGGCCCGCCTGCACAATGGCGAGGGCAGTCAGAAGCTCCCGGTTCCAGAATTTCTTGCGCCTTGGCGCCGCATAGGCCAGCGTGGCCAGCGCCTGGATCACATTGTGGCGCCCCATATAGCCGCCATAATTGGTTTCCATACCCCAAATCGCCAGAACGGCTTCCCGGTCGACCCCGTAGCGGGCCTCGATCTGCGCCAGGACCGGCCCATATTTCTTGAGCAGCTCCCGGCCTTTTTCGACCCGGCTTTCAGACACCGCGCTGTCCAGATAATCCCAGATCGGCTTGACGAATTCCGACTGCTTGTTCATCAGCCGCAGGGTGTCGTCATCCGGCTTCATGCCGGTGAACACAGCGTTATAGGTGTTGGCGGAAATCCCGGCCGCCTTGGCTTTTGGCCAGAAATCACGCACGAACCGGTCAAATCCCGGATCGGCGTGGGCCGGGCACAACGTGGCTGTCAGACCAACGGCCACGAGCAGGCCACCGGCCAGCCGTTTCAGTCCACCTGCCGGCCAGATGGTCCGGGGCATCACCACAATTGCCTTCGCAGTCCGCAGCACAAAGCTCCGCATCAGGGCCTCCTATGCCCAGGTCCGTGTTCGCTTCTGCCCCCGCCCCATGAATGGCCGTTTTTTGGTTACCGTAAAGTTAATGACGGAACCGAAGACCGGCTTCCACTGCGTTTTCCGTGTAATCGCTTGCCTCTTCGGAACTGTCGAACCTGCGGTGGGTATAGTCCGCCGTCAGGGCCACGTTTCTGGTCAGGGCAAATGTCACGCCGCCAAACCCGGTCAGGGTCCGTTCCTCAATGGAAACGCCCTCATAGGTCCGGTAACTGTAGCCTGTGCCTGTTTCAGCAACGAGACGGTCGCTGAACGCATGGGCCAGACGCAGATCTCCTGAATAGATGATCGAGCCACTCGCCATGTCAATATCCGTTGCTTCAAAACGGGTGCCAACACCGGCCGTCACGGTTGTCAGGCGGCTGGGCGACCAGACCAGCGACCCGTCCACAATCAGCCCACTGAGATTGTCGAGCCGTCCGTCTTCCAGATCCTCGATCCGCCAGCCAGCCCCAAGGGTGCCGGTCACCTTGGGACCGGACGCAATGGCCAGGCCCCCGCGCAGCTGATAACCATTGGCATTACGCTTTTCGCACAAGGCGTCGCTGCAGCTCTCGTCATAACGGCGCAGCAGCAAAGCCCCTTCCACAAAAGGCGTCAGAATACTGCCGGTATCCGCATCCAGACGCAGGCTGGCTGAATAGAGCGTGTTGTCCCGGCCTCTATCTTGCGTGTCATCGGACGTATAGACGCTGCGGTCCACAGCAAAGGACGTGGTCACGGCCACCAGCCCCACGGCCCGGCTTGCGCCCAAAGATCCCGAATAGGTTTGGATATGATCGGTCTCCGAAGACGTTGATTCCGCACTGCCGTCTTCTTCGCGCGAATAGGTGTAGCTGACGCCAGACGTCACCTGGGTGGCGTCGCTGACATCAAGCCGCAGACTAGCGGCCGCAGAAACGCTGCCGTCATTGTCATCCGGCTTCTCCGGATAGCCGGTATAGCTGCCCCGCAAGGAGGCATCGAACCGGTGCCGGGACCAGTTGGACGTAAGCGCCAGATCCGGCGAGATCCGGTAAAGGGCCCCGGACGTGCCGGAGGCGGATTGGGCTGTGTTGTCCGTCCAGCCGGTGGAGACTGTGACTTGCGGAGTGAAGGTAAACGTGCCCAGCCGGATGCCCTGGGCCTCATCGAATGTGGTGTCCCCACCAAAGACACTGTCGTCAACAAGGTCATCGGAGAGCGGCACGGCCCGGTTCACAGCCGCCAGCCGGTCGGAAAAGGGCCGCACCGGCAGCACCTGCCCGTTCGTGCCGAGCCCGCTTGAGCCGGTTTCTGCTTCCGCACTGTTCAGGCTGCGGCGCAAGGCAAACACATTCGACTGCACCGGAGTGCTGTCCGCCGCTTCCACTGCCTGGTCAGAGGCCTCTTCGGAGCCCAGCCCATCCTCTGCTGAACCGGACCCACGCAAGCCTGTCACCGTCTGCGCAAACGGTGACCCCACCTGAAAGGCGGTCAGACAAACAAGGATAGGCAGAATACGGCGCATTCACATCTACTGTTCAAATCGCTCGAAACCGGCCGGTTCCAAGAACAGCCCCAACCTGACGAATGATGGTTAATGCTTCGTTTCCGTGTTGCAAATTGCCACAGGATTCCCTTTGGAGGAGATCTCACTCCGCCGGGTACCAGGCCTGGTCAACGCCATCGAAAAACCACAAAAAACGGCAGAGTTCTTGATCCCGACCGGCGTCTGGCATAGTCCTAGGCAGACCGCGCCCGGGGCGCTGGACGGGCGGCCAGTCCGTAAGGCCCGCGTCCGGTAAACCATGCGCCAAATACAAAGATAAGAAAGCCACAATGGCCACATCCCCAACCAATTCTCAATCCGGCCCGGTGTCAGAGACACTCGCCCAATGCCTTGTATCCGCTGAACGGACTTTCGAAACGGAAATTGCCGGTCTCAGCGCCGTTAGGGCCGCTCTGAAAAATGGATTGGCGGAGCCTTTCAAGCAAACCTTCGATCTGATCTGCAACAGCAAGGGCCGTGTGGTCGTGACTGGCATCGGCAAAAGCGGCCATATCGGCACCAAGATTGCCGCCAGCCTGGCCTCAACCGGCACGCCGTCCTTTTTTGTGCATGCGAGTGAAGCCAGCCATGGCGACCTTGGCATGGTCACCGGCGATGATGTGGTAATTGCCCTGTCCTGGTCCGGCGAGACCCAGGAACTGGCCAGCATCGTCAACTATTCAAGGCGCTTCAAGGTGCCGCTGGTGGCCATCACATCGCGCAGCGACAGTGCGCTTGGCCGGGCGGCCGATGTGGTGCTGAAGCTGCCAAGCGTGGCTGAGGCCTGCCCCCACGGGCTGGCGCCGACGACCTCTGCCCTCATCCAGTTGGCCATCGGCGATGCGCTTGCCGTTGCCCTTCTGGAAGGACGTGGCTTCACCGCTCAGGATTTCCGGGTGTTCCATCCGGGCGGCCGCCTTGGTGCCAGCCTGAAGACCGCCCGGGACATCATGCATACTGGCGATCATTTGCCGCTGGTCCCGCAGTCAATCCCCATGAGCGAGGGCATCGTGCTGATGACCCAGCGGGGCTTCGGCGTCCTGGGCGTCACGGATGAGCTCAACCGGCTCATCGGCATCATCACCGATGGGGATTTGCGCCGCCATGTGTCTGCAAATCTTCTGGAAAAGACGGCTGGCGACATCATGACCCGTGAACCGAAAACGGTCGCGCCCGACACCCTGTCCGCCTCGATCCTGGAGCTGGTGAACAGCCTGTCGATCACCTCCGTTTTTGTGATTGAGGACGGCCGGCCGGCCGGCATTGTCCATCTTCACGACCTGTTGCGCATTGGCACCGCCTGACCTGACCGGTCTGGCGCGCCTCCTTTTTTCCGCATTTTCACGGAGCTGGGACACTGAAAAGTTGATTTTCAGGCCCGCAAGGCGCGCCGCATTAGGATTTGATTAGCCATAGCGCCCTTAGACTGCAGCCAAGTTCAACCGGCATGATGCCGCAGACCTTGGTGTGTAGACAGAATGGATCTGGCGACCTTAATCGGAATTGTTGGTGCCTTCGGCATTGTTGTCACCGCGATTTTCCTTGGTGGCAGCTTCGGGCAGTTCATTGACGTGCCTTCGATCCTCATCGTGATCGGCGGCGGTCTGGCCGCGACCCTGATTCGTTTTCAGATCTCGGACATTGCCGCCGCCTTTGTGACCGGATTCAAGGTGGCTCTGGCCGGGCGGGGCGCCAGCCCGCGCGACCTGATTTCGGAAATCACCAATCTGGGTGAAATCGTACGCAAGTCCGGCCCGCTGGGTCTGGAAAATGTCGATGTCTCCGATCCGGTGCTGGCCAAGGGTGTCCAGTATATCGCCGACGGCTACGAACTGGACTTCATCAAGGAAGCGATGGAGCGGGAACGGGACCTGCAATTGTCGCGCCTGTCGGAAGGCAAGCGTGTCATGAAGGCCCTTGGCGATTCCGCTCCGGCTTTCGGCATGATCGGGACCCTTGTGGGTCTGGTTCAGATGCTGGCCAATATGGATGACCCGGCCGCCATCGGCCCCTCCATGGCCGTCGCCCTGCTGACCACCCTCTACGGCGCCCTCATCTCCAACATCATCTGTCTGCCGCTGGTGGACAAGCTGGACGCGAAATTCGATGTCGACGAGCTCAACCAGACCCTGATCATCGACGGTGTCTGCCAGATCCGGGAATCCAAGAGCCCGGCGCTCATCAAGGAAATGCTCATCGCATACCTTCCGGAAAAGGCCCGCGCCGAGCTGGCGGACGCCGCCTGACGCAGCGCACAGGAACGGACCAACAAGATGGCCAAGAAAAAACAGCAAGGCGGTGGCGGCGCTCCCGATTGGCTGGTCACCTTTGCCGATCTCATGTCCCTGCTTGTGTGTTTCTTCGTTCTGATCATTTCCTTCTCGATCCAGGACAAGGAAAAGCTGCAGGTTGTGGCCGGGTCCATGCGCGAGGCCTTCGGCGTGAAGGAAACCTCCAGCCGCACCGGCATCATCGAGGTCGAAGGCATTCCGATCCGCGACTACATGAAGGATATCAGCCAGGTCGAACAGGAAATGGATTCCGACTTTGCCACCGAGCGCCACGAGAAGCGGCGCAAACAGGGGCCGGAAGCCAACACCCACGACACGATGGAAGCCGATATCGAAAAGCCGCGCCAGTTCGCAACGGCAGCGGCCTCCCTGCGCCAGGCCTGGCAGGAAATGCCCGAAATCACGGAAGTCTCAACCAACATCATTCTGGAAGAGAGCGAGGATGGCCTGAACATCATGCTGGTCGACCAGGATGGCCGCTCCATGTTCCGCGAAGGCTCCAAATATCCTTATGAGACCACCCGGCGGCTGATCGCAAAGATGGCCCCGGTTCTGGCCCGTATGCCCAACCGGATCGAAATCACCGGCCACACCACCTCCGGCCAGCAGACAAGCGATCCGAGCTATACCGGCTGGGACCTGTCCACCGAGCGGGCAAACGTGGCCCGGCAGATCCTGTCCGAATATGGCGTACCGGATGATCAGTTCTATGCGGTGGTCGGCAAGGCGGACACCGAGCCGCTGTTTCCCAACGATCCCTATCTGGCCGCCAACCGGCGCATCGGCATCCTGCTGAAAGCCGAAGAGCCGCCAATCCCGCCGGGCCACAAGCTCTAAGACTGACCTGTTCAGGCTCATACCAACCTCAATAGATAGAAACCCATCTGATGGCGCTGGTCGAGATTGGCCGGCAAGGCGCGTTGCGCAGGACGGCCTTTATGGCCGTTCAAGCGGCGCAACGCAGTCCGGCGGGCCGGAGCAGGCCACCGAGGCCGTGTTTGAGGACTGTTCAGCTGCGTCCCAGGTTTTGAACGATAAACCATATCGCCCTGCAACCTGCTCCTTGCCGAACAGCCCCCAAACACGGTCAGATCGGTTCCTATCTATTGAGGTTGGTATCAACAAAGCCGCAGCGCCGGGAACCCATTTGAAAGCTGAAGGAGCCGGGCCGTTTTATCGTCCGGTCCGGGCCCGGTTCCCGTTACTCCGAGGCAGACACCACCAGCCGAGCGCCGTCCACCGCCTCGACCCGCACCTTTGTGCCTGCAGGCAGGTCCGGTCCAGTGATCCGCCAGACCGTATCGTCAATCGAAAGATTTCCCGCGCCGTCGCTCAAGGGTTTTTCCAGCGTGAATTTCCGGCCCACATAGCGGCTGCCGCGCCGGTTTAGGCCGGGATCACCGCTTTCTGAAGACAGGTTCACCATCAGGCGGCGCCCGATCAGAAGGCTTGTGATGGACAGCACCAGAAACAGGGTGATCATCACCTGCCAGCCCGGATCGGCGACCAGCGCGACGGCGCCCACCACCAGGGCCGCCAGGCCGAACCACAAGAAGATGCTGCCCGGTGCCACGATTTCCAGCCCCAGCAGGACAAGACCCAGGACAAACCAGCTCCAGGGTCCAAGGGCCGCAATGGTGCTTTCGATCAGCGTCACAAATTGCCTCCCTCAGGGCGCCCAAAGCCAGTGTTGGGAATACGGGAACCGCTCTGGCCCTCCTCATTGCGGCCGTCCTTGCTGAAGGCTTCCTTGGCAATCTCGCCGATGCCGCTCAAGGACCCGAGCAGCGAGGTCGCTTCCATGGGCAGGATCAGGGTTTTCTGATTGCGCGAGGTGGCCAGGGCGGTGAAGGCCTCCACATATTTGTTGGCCACAAAGTAGTTGATCGCCTGAACATCCCCGGCTGCGATGGCTTCGCTGACCATGCGGGTTGCCTTGGCTTCGGCTTCTGCCTCGCGCTCACGGGCTTCCGCGTCGCGGAAGGCGGACTCCCGGCGGCCTTCCGCCTCCAGAATGAGCGACTGTTTTTCACCTTCCGCCTTCAGAACTTCAGACTGCCGCTTGCCTTCCGCTTCCAGGATCGCCGCGCGCTTGTCACGTTCGGCCTTCATCTGCCGGGCCATGGCGTCTACCAGATCCCGGGGCGGGTTGATGTCCTTGATCTCGATGCGAGTGATCTTGACACCCCAGGGCTCGGCGGCCGCATCGACCACACGAAGGACCTGGGCATTGATTTCATCGCGGTTGGACAGGAGCGAATCCAGATCCATGGAGCCCATGACCGAGCGGATATTGGTCATGGTCAGATTGAGGATCGCATTTTTGAGCCCGAGCACCTCATAGGCCGCCCGCGCCGCATCCAGCACCTGATAGAAGGTCACCCCGTCGGCGGTCACCGTCGCGTTGTCCCGGGTGATCACCTCCTGGGAGGGCACATCCAGCACCTGTTCCATCATGTTCAGCTTGTGTCCAATCGTATCGATGAAGGGAATGATGAAATTCAGACCGGGAGTCAGTGTCTTGCGGTATTTTCCGAACCGTTCGACCGTAAAATTATACCCCTGGGGAACGGTCTTAACCCCGGCAAAAAACACCAGGACGACAAGAACAACAAGAAAGATCAGAACAACACTGTATGCATCAAAACCCGGCATGAATTTCTCCCGCTAAAGCCTGAGCCCCGGCACACCCGCCAAGGCGCGCCCAAGAGGCCCTCAGAGTCGGAATGGGATCGTCTTCACGATGGTCAATCGCCCCCTTTGACCATCCCGTGATCCACAAAACCAAAGTCACTATGCGCCGATCAGGCGCAAGCTTCCAGTGTCTTTCCCGCGTCTTCCCAGACACGGTAAAACACCGTCAGCGCAAATCTCGTTCCCCCGGATTTGCCTTTCGCAGCCTGAGATCGCAGATTTCAACGCAAAGACAAAATGGTTTGAGCCCCTATAAACGCGACACGATATAGAAGTGCCTTAAGTGCGATAAAGTCACGATACTCAAACGTCTTGTCCCAGTTACGAAAACACCTGCCCCGCCCTGTTATGGCGGAGCATAGCCAGACCACTCTCTTATTCTGGCCTCATCTCAAGACTTTTTGACGGCAGCCCGCGTTCGATTCGGGCACCAGATAAGAAATATGGGGCCTCTGTGTTGGGTTTGCCAGAATTACCAGTTCCGAAGCCTTGAGGATCAGCGCGTTATTTCACGTCGCATTTCATTGGATTAGCCTGTCGCTGGCTGACTTCAGAGCAGTCAACGCAACAGACAAAACAGCGTGTCCCGATTGAACGCGGCACGCTGCCTAGAGCCAGCCGCCAAGCTCACGGCGGACAATATGCTCAATCACCTTCATGCCGAGATCACTGTCATTGAGGCAAGGAATGTGGCTGAAATGGCCGCCGCCATTCTCCTCGAAGATCTCGCCCGCTTCTCCGGCGATTTCCTCAAGCGTTTCAAGACAGTCGGACACAAAGCCCGGGTTCATAACCGCGACATTCTTGACCCCGTCCTTGGCCAGCTGCTCCACGGTCTTGTCCGTATAGGGCTGCAGCCATTCTTCCGGGCCGAAGCGGGACTGAAACGTTACCCGCAGCTTGGCTTCGTCCCAGCCGAGCACATCGCGCATCAGCCGTGTCGTCTTCATACAATGGCAATGATAGGGGTCGCCGCGCTTGAAATAGGACTGCGGAATACCGTGATAGGAAGTCAGCACCACATCCGGTTCAAAATCGAGACTGTCCAGATGCTCCTTCACGGACGCGGCCAGCGCATTCACATAGACCGGATCGTCGTGATAGGGCGGCACCGTGCGGATGGCTGGCTGCCAGCGCATCTCCAGAAGCGTCTTGCAGACCACGTCATTGACGGTTGCTGTCGTGGTTGCCGAATATTGCGGATAGAGCGGGAACACCAGGATCCGGTCGCAGCCTTCCTCCTTCATCGCCTTCAGCTTGTCTGGAATGGAAGGCTGGCCATAGCGCATGGCCCAGTCCACCTTCAGGGACCTGCCCTCAGACCCCAGCATCCCGGCCAGTTTTTCCGACTGGCTGCGCGTGATCGTCCGAAGCGGAGATTCGTTCTTGTCGTGGTTCCAGATCTCGTCATAGGCCTTGCCGGACTTGCCCGGCCGGGTCATCAGGACGATCCCGTAGAGGATCGGATACCAGATCGCCCGCGGCCATTCGATCACCCGCTTGTCCGACAGGAACTCACGCAAATACCGGCGCATGGGCCAGTAATCCGTCGCATCCGGAGTTCCAAGATTGACCAGCAGAACGCCGGCCTTACCGCTTTTCACCGGCGGATGATCCTGTGGCAAATGCAGTTTGCGGAACTCTGCTGCCGTATCAGCAGCAAGAGGTGCGGTCGGATGAACGGTCATGGGTGTGGGATCCCTGAATGCGGTATGGTCTTTTGCCTTACATAGGCCAAGCGGAGGCCAACGCCAATGCGGCAAATATCATACGCGCCACAATCGCGCCGGATCACCTTTGCCCGCATGTTGCGGCAGGCCCCCTATTCAGGCCTTGCCGTCAGCCATAGTCCCTCTCATCGGCAATGACCTTGCCGTCATTGGGCAGCGCGCCGGGAGCCACAAGCTCCACCTCCCCCTTCAACCGGGTGACATCCCGCAAGGTCGCTGCGACCCGCTCCGCAAGCCCGCCGGCCGGGGCATCGCCCGGGGCTTCGGTTTCGACCGACAGGGTCATGGCGTCGGTCTCGCCCGCGCGACTGACGGCCAGGCGTGCCTTGCCGACTTCCGGATGCGCCGCCACGATCTGCGCGATCTGGGCAGGGTCCACAAACATACCCTTGACCTTGGTGCGCTGGTCAGCCCGGCCCATCCAGCCCGCCAGCCGCATATTGGTGCGCCCGCACGGGGACTCTCCCGGCACGATGCGTGACAGATCTCCGGTCGCAAAGCGGATCAGCGGATAAAGACGGTTGAAATTGGTGACCACAAGCTCGCCGACCTCTCCGTCGGCCACCGGATCTCCGGTGCCCGGACGGACAATTTCAACAAGATAGTCTTCATTGACGACCATTCCGTCCCGGGCCTCGGTCTCATAGGCGATCACGCCCAGATCGGCAGTTGCATAACACTGACTGACCCGAATGCCCTGGTCCTCATAGTCCTGCCGGAGTGAGGGAAACAGAGCCCCCCCGGACACAAGCGCCTTGGTGATGGAGGAGACATCGCGGCCCTGCTCCCGGCCCCTGTCCAGGAGGATCTTGAGATAGTCCGGGGTGCCGACAAATCCGGCGGGTTTCAAGACCTCGACAGCCTCCACCTGCATATCCGTGTTTCCGACGCCCGCCGGAAACACGGTGCAGCCAAGCGCAACGGCGCCCTGGTCCAGAATGAACCCGCCCGGCGTCAGGTGGTAGGAAAAGGCATTGAGAACAGTGTCGCCCTTGCGGAACCCGGCCGCATAAAGGCTTCGCGCACCGTTCCAGGCATCAAGGCCCGGCGCCTGCGGCTCCCAGATGGGCCCCGGCGACATGAACACCCGCGCGGCCTCCGACAGATCTCCCGCCAGGAACCTGCCAAAGGGCGGATCGGCCTTCTGCCGCTCCATCAGGACTGATTTGCGCAAAACCGGCAAGCGGGCCAGAGCAGACCGGCCGGACACGCCGGCCAGATCCTGTCCGGAGAGCTGCTCCGCCCACCCCGGTGCGGCGGTGGCCGCGTGGGCCAGCAGCTCCGGCAACCGGGCAAAAAGATCCCGTTCACGCTGAGCGGGGTCCTGCCGCTCGCGCGCATCAAACTGTTCGTTGCTCATGGTCTACTCCGCGTGTTCGGCCCCGGGTGCCCGGTCAGGCCAGCCAGCGTTTCCTTCGCTTGTAATGTTTGACATTCCGGAACGACCGGCGGCCTTCGCCGCCAACGCCCAGATAAAATTCCTTCACATCCTCGTTCTCGCGCAACGCCTTGGCGTCCCCATCCAGGACGATCCGGCCCGATTCAAGGATGTAGCCATAAGTGGCGTATTTCAGCGCCACATTGGTGTTCTGTTCCGCCAGCAGAAAGGACACGCCTTCCTTTTCGTTCAGCTGCCGGACGATCTCGAAAATTTCTTCGACCAGCTGGGGCGCCAGACCCATGCTGGGCTCATCCAGGAGGATCATTTTCGGCCGGCTCATCAGGGCCCGGCCAATGGCGCACATCTGCTGTTCACCACCGGATGTGTAGCCCGCCTGGCTTTGCCGACGTTCGCGCAGGCGCGGGAAATAGTCATAGACCATCTCAAGATCGGCCTTCACCGCCCCATGGCCATCCTTGCGGGTATAAGCACCGGTCAGAAGATTCTCTTCAATAGACAGATGGCCGAAACAATGGCGGCCTTCCATCACCTGAATGCAGCCGCGCCGCACCAGTTCATTGGGGGACAGGGCCTGAACCTCGTCTCTGTCGAACAGAATTGTGCCCTTGGTCACCTCCCCGCGCTCAGCGCTCAGAAGATTGGAGACCGCCTTCAAGGTCGTGGTCTTGCCCGCGCCATTGGCCCCCAACAGCGCAACAATGCCGCCTTTCGGCACGGTCAGGGACACCCCTTTCAACACCAGGATAACGTGGTCGTAGATCACTTCGATATTGTTGACCGAAAGGATCGTCTCCGCAGCCTCCGCCGAGGTCTTCGAACCGGTCTGATCTTCGTCCAGCAGTGCCATTCCATCCTCGCAAGGTTCCACACGCCCCAAAGCTGCAAAAGGGGCTGCAAAGGGCGTCAAGCGCCTCTCCAGTCCGGAGAGGGACGTCCCGGGTCCGGATGGGGGCAGACGGACCGGGCCTGCCGCTCCTTCCGTCCCCATCCCGGCACTTCCGCGTCCAGGCGGAGAGCCTTCAAGTTCCTGCCCTGCCGAACCTGTTGCAATCGGCCGGTCCGGCAAGGCAGGTCCGCCCATCAGTTCGGGCAGGGTTCCGTGCGCTCCGGCCAGGGCGCATTCTTTTCCGCGTATTCGGCTGCGGCCTTTTCCAGAAGCGGGCGCACCAGATCGGTCATCGGCTCGATCCAGCCGGAGGCCTGGCGCCATTTTTTGCCGTCCCACTCCTGAATGAACACCGGATGGCTGCCCGCATGGTCTTCACAAGTCACTTTCATGGGATGGGCAAAACCGGACAGGCCCAGCTCCTTCAGACGGGCTTCGTCCAAATTGAGCGCTTCCAGGCCCATGCGCATGTCTTCACCGGTGATGACTTTCTTGCCGGTGAGCTGCTGCGCACTGCGGATGCCTTCGGCAATGATGACCGAATTCAGGACACCCCGGTTGTAGAGCGTGCCACCGATGGTCTCCGCATCCGTGGAGCTCAGCCCCGCATCAACGACATATTTCCTGATGTCGTCCAGCGCCGGGAAGTCGCCGCCCACGCCGGAGAAGTTCATGGCCTTGTAGCCTTTTGCCCCGGCCCCGCCGGCGGCGGCATCATCGTCACCGGCCGACCACCAGACCCCAATGAACTTGTCCATCGGGTAGCGGATTTTCACCGCTTCCTTGATTGCCGTCGGGTTCATGGCGCCCCATCCCCACATGACCATGTAGTCGGGGCGGTCCCGGCGCACATTCAGCCACTGGGACGACTGGTTCTGCATTTCCTTCACACCAACCGGATATTGCAGCAATTCAAAGCCGTATTTCTCCGACAGCTGTTCCAGAAGCGGGATCGGCTCGCGGCCATATCCGGCATCCAAGAAGATATAGCCGATCTTCTTGCCTTTCAGATTCTCAAGACCGCCTTCCTGCTCGCCAATATATTTGATGGCCACCGAGGCACCGTCCCAATAGGTGTCCGGCACATTGAACACCCAGGGGAAGGTGGAGCCCACCGCCGCCGCCGACAGGCCATAGCCCATGGACAGGACCGGGATCTTGTCGACCCCTGCCTTGGGGATCAGCTGCAGGGTAATACCGGTGGAATAGGGGTTATAGACCAGCGCGCCTTTGCCCTTGGTGGCCTCGTAGCACTCAACTCCCTTTTGGGCGTTGTAGCCAGTCTCGCATTCTTCCAGCGCCAGCTTGACGCCGCCAATGCCGCCATCGCGCTCGTTCAGCATTTTCAAATAGTCATGCATGCCGTTGGCAATGTGAATACCGGACGCGGCGAACGGGCCGGTGCGGTAGGTCAGCAGCGGTACATAATTGGTGTCTTCCGCATAGGCAGCCGGTGTGGCAAGGCCGGACAAGGCGACCCCGCAGACTACCGCCGTTCCCAGCGCAAGTTGCTTGATGCTTTTCATATTTCACCTCCCATGCGGTCCCGGACCACCCGGCACCGCCAGACCAGTTGCGCCATTCCTCCCCGGACCGGTCCAAGCCCGGATGGCGTTGCGAAGGGCCTGTCCCGTCAATACGGGAAGGGCCAGACCCGCAGTTTCTGCTTTGCGATCTGCCAGAGCCGGGCAAATCCGTGGGGCTCGACGATCAGGAAAAAGATGATCAAGGCTCCGACAATCATGAAGGTGACATGCTCGACCGTTTCGGCCGCCACGTCGATGCCCATCATGCCGGGAACAAATTTGAGAAAGACCGGCAGGATCCAGATGAAAGCGGCTCCCATGAAGGCCCCGCCAAGACTGCCCAGCCCGCCCAGGATCACCATGAACAGGATTTGAAAGGACAGGGAAATCGAATAGGAAGACGGCTCGGCCGCGTTCAGCCAGAAGAACACCATCATCGCGCCTGCAACACCGCAGATGTATGAGGACACCGCAAACGCCATCAGCTTTGTCTGGAGCGGACGGATGCCCATCAGCTCGGCGGCGATGTCCATGTCGCGGATCATCATCCAGGAACGGCCGATACGCCCGCGCAGCACATTTGCCATCAGATAGGCAATCAGTGCGGTGATGCTGAGCACAATGAAATAGCGCACGATCGGTGTGGCCTCGGCGCCCGAGACCACCAGGCCGAAGGCTTCGCGGTGAGGCACTTCAATCGCGCCCGACGCATTGTCATTGTAGAGCCAGGAAATGCGGATAAAGCACCATTCCAGAAAGAACTGCGCCGCCAGCGTGGTCACGGCCAGATAGAGCCCCTTGATGCGCAGGCTCGGAAGTCCGAAGATCGCGCCAATGGCTGCTGAAAACACCCCGGACAACAACACCATCACGATGACATTGGCCTCGGGAAAGATCGTGGTCAGCTTGTAGGCAGCGTAGGCCCCCACACCCATGAACGCGCCCGTTCCGAGAGACAGCTGACCGCAGAACCCCGTGAGCACATTGAGGCCGATGGCCGCCAGCGAAAACACCAGGAACGGGATCATGATCGAGGTGAGGAAAAAGTCATTGGCAAAGAAGGGGATAACCACAAAGGCAAGGAGCAGGATCACCGTCAGGCCGATCCGGTCCTGCAGGATCGGCAGCAGGGCCTGATCCGCCTTGTAGCTTGTCTTGAATTGGCCAGCTTCGCGATAAAACATGAGGTCTTGTCTCTTGTCCGTTAGATGCGCTCGATGATGCGTTCGCCGAAGAGGCCTTGCGGGCGGAACAGGAGGAACACCAGGGCAATGATATAGGCGAGCCAGGATTCAATGCCGCCGCCCACCAGACCACCCCAATAGAGTTCGCCGATCTTTTCGCCGAAGCCGATGATCAGACCGCCGACAATGGCACCGGGTATGGAGGTAAAGCCTCCGAGGATCAGAACTGGCAGCGCCTTGAAAGCAACAATCTCCAGCGCGAAGGACACATCCGAGCGCGCGCCCCACATGATCCCTGTGGCCAGAGCCACCAGCCCGGCGGCAAACCATACGATTGCCCAGATCTGATTCAGCGAGATCCCGACGGAGAGCGCGGCCTGGTGGTCATCCGCCACCGCCCGCAGCGCCCGGCCGATGCGGGTCTTGTTAAAGAAGATGCCGAGCGCGGCCACCATGAGAACAGCAATCACCGCAGCGGCGATATCGATATGCTGCAGGATGATCAGGCCGCCATCGCCGAATTCGAACGCTGTCGACCCGGTGGGCAGGCCCAACTCCTCGGTGATCATCTGTTTCGGCTCGCCGCCAAAGACAAATTCGCCGAAACCGATCAGGAAATAGGTCAGGCCGATGGTCGCCATCAGCAGAATGATGTCCGGCTGGTTCACCAGCGGCCGCATGACAACCCGCTCCACCCCATAGGCCAGAACGCCCATGGCGACGATTGTCAGCGCCAGCGCCAGATAGGCCGGAACACCGTTTTCATGGAGGCCCACCAGCGTCAGACCGGCAAACACCACCATGATGCCCTGGGCGAAGTTGAACACGCCCGAGGCCTTGAAGATCAGCACGAAGCCGAGCGCGATCAGGGCATACAGAATTCCCGCGACGAAGCCTTCCCACAGGACCTGCAGAAAGAAGTCCGGCATCTGGTACATCTGAACGAAGGGATCGATGAAAATGTCGTAAAGCATGGTCCTGTCCCCTCTAGTGACTGACGCCGAGATAGGCATCGATCACGTTCTGATTGGCCTGTACTTCTTCCGGCGGGCCATCTGCGATCTTCTTGCCGTAATCGAGAACAACCACCCGGTCGGACAGGTCCATCACAACCCCCATGTCATGTTCGATCAGGGCAATGGTTGTCCCGAATTCCTGGTTCACATCGAGAATGAACCGGCTCATGTCTTCTTTTTCTTCCAGGTTCATGCCGGCCATCGGCTCGTCCAGCAAAAGAAGATCCGGCTCCATGGCCAGGGCCCGGCCCAGCTCCACCCGCTTCTGCAAGCCATAGGGCAGACGGCCCACCGGCGTCTTGCGGATCGCCTGAATCTCCAGGAAATCGATAATGTCCTCCACCTTGCGGCGGTGCTCGATTTCCTCCTGCTCCGCGGGCCCGTGCCAGATCAGCTGCCAGAAGAAATTGCGGTGCATCTTCAAGGACCGGCCGGACATGATGTTGTCCAGCGTGGTCATGCCCTTGAACAGCGCCACATTCTGAAAGGTGCGGGCAATGCCCTGGCTCGCCGCCTCATAGGGTTTCATCTTGCGCCGCTGCTGGCCGTGCCAGGTGATCGTGCCTTCCTGCGGGTGGTAGAACCCGTTGATGACATTCAGCATGGAGGTCTTGCCGGCACCGTTGGGTCCGATGATTGCGCGGATTTCCCCTTTCAGGATGTTGAAGGAAATGTTGGTGATCGCTTTCACCCCGCCAAAGGAGAGCGACACATTGTCGACCCGCAGCAATTCCTCCCCGGAGGCCGATGCAGCGGCCCCGGCGGGGGCAATCGCCTTGTCGGTTACAAAGGCATTCATTCGGCGGCCTCCTGAAATCCGGTGCCGGGCGCATGCGGGGTCATGTCCCGGATCTCGACCGTTGCCTCAATGGCCCCCTTGCGGCCATCTTCAAAGGTTACTTCCGTGCGCACATGTTTTGAGGACGAGCCGTCATAGAGCGCCTCGATCAGGGGCGCATAGCGGTCGGCGATGAAGGACCGGCGCACTTTCTGGGTGCGGGTCAGTTCGCCATCATCTGCATCAAGTTCCTTGTGCAGGATCAGGAACCGCCGGATCTGCGCCCCGGCCATCATCGGCTCATTGGCAAGATCCCGGTTCACCTGATCCACATGGCTTTCCACCATGCCGTAAACATCCGGATGGGCGGCCAGCTCCTGATAGGAAGCGTAGTTGACATTGTTGCGCTCCGCCCAGGAGCCGACGGCCGTCAGATCGATATTGAGAAAGACGGAGACCCTGTCCCGCTCATGGCCGAAAGCAACCGCCTCCTTGATATTGGGGAAGAACTTCAACTTGTTCTCGATGTATTTGGGGGCAAACAGGGCACCATCGGTGAGCTTGCCCACATCTTTGGCCCGGTCGATGATCTTCAGATGGCCGTTCTCGGCGATGATCCCGGCATCCCCCGTATGCACCCAGCCATCGGCCGTCTTGGTTTGGGCAGTGGCCTCGTCATTTTTGAAATAGCCCACAAAGACCCCCGGCGAGCGGTAGAGCACCTCGCCGCTTTCGGCAATTTTCAGCTCCACATCCGGGGCCGGTTTGCCGACCGTATCGCCATAGATCTCACCGTCCGGCTGGAGGGTGATATAGACGCTTGCTTCTGTCTGGCCGTAAAGCTGTTTCAGGTTGAGGCCAAGCGAGCGGTAAAAACGGAAGATCTCCGGCCCGATGGCTTCGCCTGCCGTGTAGCCGACCTTCATACGGGTCAGGCCCATGCGGTTTTTCAGCGGACCATAAACCATCAGCTCGCCAAGCCGGTAGCGCATCCGGTCGCCAAAGGCGACCTCCTCACCGTTCAGGATCTTCTCGCCGACCTTGCGGGCAACTCCCATGAAATAGTCGAACATGGCCCGTTTGGTTGTGCCCGCATCTTCCATACGCACCATGATCTGGGTGAGCATGCTTTCAAACACCCGGGGCGGGGCGAAGAAGTAGCTCGGCGCGATCTCCCGCCGGTCTACATCGATTGTATCCAGGCTTTCCGGACAATTGACGCAATAGCCGGCTGTGAAGGCCTGGGCGAGCGAGAACACGTGATCGCCGATCCAGGCCATGGGCAGATAGGCAAGCACCTCCTCGGTCTCGTTGAGGTGATCGAACTTGTTGGCGTTGCGCGCGGACACCGCCAGATTGTCGAAGGAGAGCATCACCCCCTTGGGACGCCCGGTGGTGCCGGACGTATAGAGCATGACGGCAATGTCCTTGCCCGCGGCCTCGGCAAATCCTGCTTCCCAGCGAGCGGCCAGGGCGCCATCGGCCGCAAGCAGCTCCCGGCCCTTGTCCTGAACCGCATCATAGGGGTGCAGGCGGCTGTGGTCATAGTCGCGCAGACCGCGCTGCTCATCATAGATGATGTGTTTCAGCCCCGGCACCTCTTCAGTCATGGACAGAAGCTTGTCGACCTGCTCCTGGTCTTCCACAACGGCGAAGGCAACCTCGGCATGGCCCAGCACGTAGGCCATTTCCTCGGCGACGGAATCCGCATAGACCGGCACCGGAATGGCCCCGAGCGCCTGGGCCGCCACCATAGCCCAGTATAGCCGCGGCCGGTTGGCCCCGACAATTGCCACCTTGTCTCCGGGCGCCAGCCCGAGGGTTTCAAGTCCGATTGAAAATGCGCGGATTTCTTCACACACCTCGGACCAGGTCCAGCTTTGCCAGATCCCGAAATCCTTTTCCCGGAACGCGGTCCGGTCTCCGAAAACCGCCGCGTTGCGCAGCAGAATTTTCGGAAAGGTGTCCTCCCCGCGCGCAGACGCGCTGGCCAACCCTACCATGCTTCGTTTCTTCCCTCCGGAGACTGTTCCAGGGGCCGTTCAGCCCGGCCGGACAGTGTCCTGTTTTGAGTTGCCCGCCGCTTCTTGTGACGAAGCTGGCCGGCCATCAAAGCGCCCCGTTTTCGAGGTCATTCTTTCAAGGAGCATGAAACAATCTAAAGCTGCAGGCTTCAACCTCTAAATGGTCAGCTGCAGACAGGAAGCCGGTCCACACTCCTCACCACCAGACGCTAGAGCAGCGGATTTGCAGCATTATGTGCCAATCCTATCGAATTGTTACAAATGCGCTGCGGGTGCGAAATCAAGACCCGAGACTGCAAGCTGCCTCCTCGGCTCTTTTGGGTATCAGGCCGCAGGTTTTCAGGCTCGGGCGCCCTCTGCTACCAAGCGCAATTGATGATTTGGCCGTCTGTAAGCAGCTGCTTGTGGACAGCAACCGCTCCAGGAATGAGGTTGCGGCAGGCTGTCGCGAGACATTTTGCCAGGGCTCAATTCAGTGAGCCTGCGGTATTGTTTGCAGCACTTGTTGTGCACTGCCCTTCGAAAGGCCAGGCTGTCTCTCAATGCCTCTGGCCCGCCTGGACCATTTGAAACTGAATTCATGCGTGGCAGAAGCCACCTGCCGCAGCTTGAGCTCAAAGGATTTTTATTGTGCGCTTTTCGCTGAACCGCCGCCGTTTCCGGGATTTAACCGAGCAGGAAATACTGGCTCTTGCAATTTCTTCAGAAGAGGACGACGCCCGGATCTATCGTCTTTATGCGAACCATTTGCGATCGCTTTATCCTGACAGCGCTCAGCTGTTTGACGGTATGGCCAACGAGGAAGACGGCCACCGGCAACGGCTGATCGACCTGCACCGCGCCCGGTTCGGTGACGTTATTCCGCTGATCCGCCGCGAGCATGTGGCCGGATATTATGCACGCAGGCCTGTCTGGCTGATGCAGAATCTGGGGGTTGAGCGCATTCGCGAAGAAGCGGACGCGATGGAACGGGAGGCCGAAACATTCTACCGCAAAGCCCTGGAACGCACATCGGATGCAGCGACCCGCAAACTGCTCGGCGATCTTGCCGCCGCAGAATCTGAGCATCGCGATTGGGCAGAAAGCCTTGCCAGAACCCATCTTGATGACGGACACAGAGACCGGGAGAACGAACACGCCCGCAGACAGTTTCTGCTCACTTGGGTACAGCCGGGCCTTGCCGGTCTGATGGATGGATCGGTGTCCACGCTAGCTCCGATCTTCGCAGCAGCCTTCGCGACCCAGGACACCACAACCACCTTTCTCGTTGGATTGGCGGCCTCGGTTGGTGCAGGAATTTCCATGGGTTTCACCGAAGCAGCATCTGATGATGGAGAACTGTCCGGCCGTGGGTCTCCACTCAAACGCGGTATCGCCTCCGGGATCATGACGACTGTCGGCGGCCTTGGCCACGCATTGCCCTACCTGGTTCCTCATTTCTGGACAGCCACGGCGATCGCGTTTGCGGTTGTCTTCCTGGAACTCTGGGCCATCGCCTGGATCCAAAACCGGTTCATGGACACGCCCTTCCTCAGGGCCGCGTTCCAGGTTGTTCTGGGCGGGTCGCTTGTCTTTGCCGCCGGTGTCCTGATTGGCAGTGGCTGAGGCCATCCTTTCCAACTGGCGGTCCCGACCCGACTTGAAGACGGTCACATCCGTCTTGTCCTTCAGGCGGTACAGCATCGCCGGACGATGCGCGCCCTCGGCGCGCTTGGCCCCGGTTTCCACCACGCTAGAATATCGTGCGAAAAGTCTGCGCCAACGGATGACATTCGGCGCCTCGTCTCACCCCTGCAGCGGCGCCGTGCTCTTGCGCGCCACCAGCCAGGGTTCCAGCTGAACTTTTTCAGCTTCCGGCGGGGCGCCGTTCAGGAGGCTGATCAGCAGATGGGCCGCCTGTTCGCCGACCGCCCGGCGGGGTTGGTGGATGGTGGTCAGCGGCGGCACAAAATGGGCGGCAATGTCGATATCGTCATAGCCGGCCACCGAACAATCCTCCGGCACCCGCACGCCCGCCTCAACCAGTGTGGAGATAAAGCCGAAGGCAGACCGGTCGCTGCCGCAGAACACCGCTGTCGGCCGGTCAGGCAACTCCAGCCAGGCGGCCGCCGCACGCGCACCGGTCGCAAGGCCATAATCGCCTTCGAACATCCAGGCAGCGCCCCCATCCTGCCCGGCCGCATTCAGCCTCTGGCGAAAGCCGTCCAGCCGGTCCCGGCCCGGCTTGTGGGTCAAAAGCCCGCTCACATGGCCGATTTTCCGATGGCCGAGCTCCAGAAGGTGAGACACGGCCAGATCTGCCCCCAGCCGGTTATCGATCACCGCAATCGGCACGTCCGGGTCATCACTCCATTCCCCGCAGGCCACGATGGGCGGCAGTTTCGGGCTTGTTGCACGGATGCCCGCAACCGAGAACTGCCCGTCCATGATGACGATGCCGTCGCAATTGTTGGTGCTGAAATAATCGTTGATCCGGGCCTGGGACATGGCGGGCTTGCGGGTATCGGCAATCAGCACCTTCAAATGGCTGTCGGCGCAAACGGTCTCGATCCCCTGCAGGATGTTGGAAAAATGGGAATTGCCGATATCCGGCACCAGGGCCACGACCGTGCCGGTGGCCCGCCGGCGCAGATTGCGCGCCGCGTGATTGAGCACATACCCGGTCTGCACGACCGCTCGTTCGACCTTGTCCCGGGTTTTTGGCGACACCTGTTCCGGCGCGGACAAGGTCCGGCTGACGGTCGCCGTTGACACCTCGGCGGCACGGGCCACGTCGTGAATGGTGGGAGATGCTGATGGAAGACCCGGTTTCGGCATGCTTTTGTCTGACTTTTGTTTGACTTTCGGTTTTACACGTCAAAGCCACGGGCTCAAAGCCCCTTCACACCCCGGCCCGCCCGGGCGGCCCTTGCACGTTGTGCCTCCCCCCTTACCGGTTTGGCTTATGCCGGAACGGTTCTGTCCGAGCCTCTTTTGATCTACTCTCCTTTTATGGAGGAAGCACATCATCTCAAGGCCCAGCTCGACCTGATGCAGGCCGCGCTGGATCATATCAACCAGGGTTTCACGGTGTTTGACCGGGATCTCAGGCTGGTCGCCTGGAACCGTGGCCTGAATGAAATGCTCGACATGCCAGCGGATATTATCCAGCGCGGTGCCCATCTGGAACAGTTCATCCGGGTGAATGCGGAACGGGGGGAATACGGCACCGGCGATATTGAAGGCAAGATCGCCCGGCGAATCGAACGGGCCAAGCGGTTCGAGCCCCATTATTTCGAACGGGTCCGGCCCAATGGCCAGATCATTGCCGTTTCCGGAACCCCTCTGCCCCAGGGTGGGTTTGTCACCATCTATTCCGACGTTACCGAAGAACGGCGCAAACAGGAAAGCCTGGAAAAGACGGTTGAAGAGCGCACCCGTGCCCTGCGCCAGAGCGAAGACTGGCTGCGGCTGGTCACCGACAATATTCCGGCTCTCATCGCCTATCTTTCCCCCGGCCCGGTGTTCCGCTTTGCCAACCGGCGCTATGCGGACTGGTTCGGCCAGTCGGTTGCCTCCATTGCCGGGCGTCCGGCGCCCGAGGTGATCGGATCCGAACTTTTTGAAGAGATCCGGCCCCATATCGAACACGCCTTTGACGGCAATGCGGTCAGCTATGAATATCAGCGCGACCGGCCTGACGGGTCCAAAGCCTATATGCGCTCCACCCTGATCCCGGACATGACCGTGGATGGCCGGACCCTCGGGATCTTTGTGCTCTCCCTGGACGCGACCGGACAGAAACAGGCGGAGGAAACGCTGGTCCAATCCCAGCGCATGGATGCGGTCGGCAAGCTGACGGGCGGGCTCGCCCATGATTTCAACAACCTTCTGGCCATCCTGATGGGCAATCTTCTGACCCTCAGCCGCATGGAAGCGCCTCTGCAAAAAGACGCCCTGGACCAGAAACTCACACCCATGCTGGAAGCGGCCAAACGGGGCACAGATCTGATCCAGCGTCTACTGGCCTTCAGCCGGGGCAAGGCAGTGGATCCGCAAACGGTTGCCCTGGCCCAGCCGCTCAGCAATGCCGGCCATCTTCTTGACGGCAGCCTGCCCGCGTCCATCACCCTGGTCACGGAGGTTTCAGACACGGGCATCGGGGCCAGGATCGATCCGACCCAAATGGAAACCGCGCTGATCAATCTGGCCTTCAATGCCCGCGACGCCATGCCGGAGGGCGGCACCCTGTCCCTCACCCTGGACGGCACACAGCTGGACCGGCGCGAAGCCGATGAGCTGGGCGTGCCGTCCGGCCGCTATGGGCGCATCACCGTGACCGATACAGGCCTGGGCATGGATGAGGACACGCGGCTGAAGATTTTTGAACCGTTCTTCACCACCAAGGCCTTCGGCACCGGCAGCGGCCTTGGCCTCTCCATGGTCTACGGCTTCATCCGCCAGTCCGGCGGCGCCATTGCCGTCGACAGCCAGCCCGGCAAGGGCACGACGCTGACCCTCTATCTGCCATTCCATCCCGCCCCCGACACGTGCGGTGAACCGCACTCGTCTGCGGCAGACCCGCCACATCTGCCCGGACAAGGCGACCTGCTGCTGCTGGTGGAGGATGACCCGGACGTGGCCACAACGGTGAGCGAACAGCTGCAACGGCTCGGCTTTGCGGTGCTGCGGGCCGAAGGCACGGAGGATGCGCGGCAGCTGGCAATTGACCTGCCCGATCTGAAGGGGGTTGTCAGTGACATCATCATGCCCGGACAGGCCAACGGATTGACCCTGGCTAGAGAGATCCGCCAGCACCGGCCCGACCTCGGCATTGCGCTGATGAGCGGATATGCGGACTGGTCGGAGCTGACCGGCCAGGATACGGCCTGTGAATTTCCGGTCTTGGCGAAACCTTTCGCAGATGATCAACTGGCCGCCACCCTGCAAAAGATTCTCTTCCGCCCGTCAGCTTCCAACCCCATATGAGACCGACCTTGCAGACACGTGCCGCGCCGCAGACAGCTCTGACCGTCTTCATCGTCGATGACGAGCCGGATATCGGCCAGTTGCTCCAGGACGCCATGGACCAGTTCGGCATGCGCGGGGTGGTTCATACGACTGCCACCGCCCTTTTGGCCGCCCTGGATGTGGACACACCCGACGCCTGCATTGTCGATCTCGGCCTGCCCGATATGGAAGGCATGGCCTTGATCAACGAAATCCGGCGCAAGTCTTCGGTTCCAATTCTTGTCCTGTCCGCACGCGGCCACGCCACAGACAGGGTCATGGGCCTTGAACTCGGCGCGGATGACTACGTGGTCAAACCCTTCGACCCACGGGAAGTGGTCGCCCGTATCCGCTCCATCCTGCGCCGGTCTGCAGAGCCACAATCGCCCACGTCTCCCGAGCAAGCCTGTTTTGAGGGATGGGTCTACCAGCCGGCCAGCCACAGCCTGATTTCTCCGGAAGGGCAAGAAACCTTCCTGTCCACCGGTGAGGCAACGCTGCTGGAAGCGCTCTTGCGGGCACCTAAACGGGTGCTTTCGCGGGACTATCTGCTGGAGCATGGCGGCCGGGATGAAAGCCTCGACCGGTCGATTGACGTGCGCATCTCACGCCTGCGCAAGAAACTTAACCGCAAGAATGAGCCCGCCCATATCCGGACCATCTACGGCTCCGGCTATATGTTTGCGACCGGCGTGACCTGGAAAAGCTGAGTTCGGGCAGCGAAAGAGAAATCCGCCCCAGAGCATCGGACGATAAGTTTGCAAGACGCTCTAATGGTGTCCCGCAAGGACAGACGCCAACCAGCGTCGGTCCTTGCGGGAACAGTTTCAGAAGCTCAGGGAAATATCCCTGTGATAGGACAGACACCCGGCCACATCGAGAGCCATTCCGGTCGGCAGGCGCGGCTGCTGTCTGAGGCCGATATTGGCGGCAACCGCCACATCATATGTCTGCAGCACCGGAAGCAGTTCTTGCGCGCCCTTCTGACGCCAGGCCAGATCGGCCTGAAGCGCAGCAATCGACTTGTCGATTTCCGCGACCGCCTTCGCCGCATCCGGTTGGCGGCTGCGCATAATTTTGCGCGCTTCCGTCAGCCCCTTGCGAATGTCGCTGGTGCCCTCGGCTTCCCCAACCTTGGAGCGCATGGCGGCAATCGCGTCAACAGCGGCTTCCGGCTCCAGACCCGGGATCTGCTCCTTGAGGGCCTCCAGCTCCGGCCCGAACGCGGCAACCTTATCCGCATCGCCCAGAACCGCCTTCAGCTCCAGCACCGGCTCATAGGCCTGATCCACCGTGCGGCGGTAGGACCGGCGGGCATTTGTCTCCTGCTTCTGGATTTCAGCGAAGGTGCCATAGACCTCATCCCAGTCATCCGGGATCTCGGCCAGGATCGCGTCATGTTGTTCCTTCAGCTGATCAATGGTGGCCTGGGCGCGGGCGCCCTGTTCCGCCGTATAGACCCGATTGTCACCGGACCGGTCGACAATAACCTGAAGGTCAGCAATCCGCTCGTCCACCCTGCGGGCGTCCCGCTCCAGGGCGCGCACCTTGATGTGCACCGGCCGGTAGTCACCGGAAACGGCCGCCACATCGCCTTCCGCATCATGGATGGACTGCATGAGCGGCAGGGCCTCACGGGCTTTTTCAAAGCCTTCTGTCAGGTTCTTCTGCAGTTTTTCCGGCAGGTAGCTGATATCCGCCCCGGCTGCCGTGTCGATGGCCTCCAGAATGCTGGTGCCATTTTGCTGGAAGTCCTCATAGACGAGCTGTTCCATGCAATATTGCAGACGCGGGTTTTTCGGGGGTGGTGCCGTCTCCGACAACAGGGTTGAGCGGTTGGGCAGATAGTTCACCAGCTGCGGATAGAACCCGACAATGCCGAGCGCCACCAGCTGCAGGGCAATAAAGGCAATCACGCCTTTGTACATGTCGATGGTCTTGACCACCGCAGGGGCCACCCCGCGCAGATAAAAGAGCGCAAAGCCAAAGGGTGGTGTGAGGAACGAGGTTTGAATGTTCAGACCGATCATCACCCCCAGCCACACGGCGGTGACGTTGGCAGACGGGTCTGCCAACAGGATCGGCGCCACGATGGGCACGACCACCACGGCAATTTCGATGAAGTCGAGAAAAAAGCCGAGCACGAAGATCACCAGCATGACGATCAGGAACTGGGCCC
This sequence comes from Roseibium sp. AWQ4_290, assembly GCF_056160985.1. Taxonomy (NCBI): domain Bacteria; kingdom Pseudomonadati; phylum Pseudomonadota; class Alphaproteobacteria; order Hyphomicrobiales; family Stappiaceae; genus Roseibium; species Roseibium sp. AWQ4_290. The sequence goes on along the minus strand of NZ_JBSWYG010000004.1, from coordinate 56,072 downwards.
AGAACCCACCCGGCAGGCCTTGCAGGAAGTTCTTGACCAGTTCTTCGCCGCCAAAGGCCCGGAAGGCCGAGGTGAGCATCGCCGCCCCGAGCAGGATGATAAAAACCAGCGACGTTGTTTTCGCCGTTTCGATCATCACACCGCGCAGCGTGTCTTCCAGTTTAAGCGTGCGCCAGCCGGACCAGAAGATCGCGATCAGCAGCAGGGAGACCGCAATCACGGCCAGTACCAGACCAAGCACGTCCTGGCTGGTGTTGATCAGCTTGATGTTCACTGCACCGATGAAGCTGACGACAACCGCAATGGTGAGCAGGCCGACAATGGCGATGATCGCCGGGCTGTAGGCTCCGCGCTCGCCGTCCCGCAGTCGGTAACCGGCCATGATCATGGCGCCTACAGCACCAATGGCGCCCGCCTGGTTCACCGTTGCTACACCTGCAATGATCGAACCCAAAACCAGGAAGATCAGAGCCAGCGGCGGCACCAGGGTAAGCACAACCTTGCCTGCGAACTGACGGGTAAACGTGCCTTCCTCATGAACGGCCGGAGCCGCTTTCGGGTTCATCAGGGCGAAGCCGAGAATGAAAAGCATATAGAGTCCGACCAGAACCAGGCCCGGCAGGAAGGCGCCCAGAAACATTTCGCCGGCACTGGTTGAAACGACCGCATAGTCCGATGGCATGGACAATTCGCCGGTGCTCGCCTTGTAAAGCGTCTGGCGCAGGGACCCGGCCTGATCAACCGCGCTGGCCAGCTGGTCCGCCAGAATGATGAGCACGATCGACGGGGGAATGATCTGCCCCAGCGTACCGGAGGCCGCAATCGTGCCCGTGGCCAGCGGCACGGAATAATTGTTACGCAGCATGGCCGGCAGGGAGATCAGGCCCATCGCCACAACGGTCGCCCCGACAATGCCGGTGGTGGCCGCCAGCAGCGCACCAACAAAGACAACGGAAATGCCGAGACCACCGGGCACGGGGCCGAACAGGCGGGCCATGGTGACCAGCAGGTCCTCAGCAATTTTCGAGCGCTGCAACATGATGCCCATGAAAACGAAGAGCGGAATGGCAATCAGCGTATCGCGCTCCGCCTCCCAGTAGATGCCGCGAAAATTGGTCACGCCCGCGCTCAGCCACTGTCCGGGGCCGCCATGGGAGAAGAAGGCATCCGGGTCTCCGGCAAACAGATAGCCCGACCCGGCTGCGATGCCGATGGTCAAGATGGCGGATCCTGGCAGCGCGAAGGCGACCGGGAAACCCGAGCCGAGCGCAAACGCCATCAGGAGAACAAGAAGAAGAAGGAAAAACAGTTCCATATCAGGAGATCTCGCCGGGCCTTAATTGACAGGATGGTTATCGTGGTCCCGCCCGCCCGGCTCGCCGCGGATATCGGCGACGGCGTCGAGGAAATAGGACACGAACTGAACCAGCATTGTGACGGCGAACACGCCCAGGAAGCCTGCCATGAGATATTTCACGTAGAGACCAAAACCGGCCTGCGTGACTTCATAGGTCAGGATCGGGCTGTTGATGATGTTCTGCTTGCCCCCCATGCCGATCACCAGAATGACCGTGCAAAGGGTCATGCCCAGAATAACGGACCCGATGGCATTCACATACCCTTTGGTCTTCGCCTTCATGCCCGCATAAAAGACGTCGACGCGCACATGCCCCTCTTCCTTGAGGGTGTAGGCGCTGGCGAACAGGAACAGGGCCGCATACCAGAAGCGCACAAGGTCCGCGAGGAACGCCTGTTCATAGGAAAAGACAAAGCGGCAGATCACGATCAGCAATTCGGCCACCACGACCAGCAGCGCCAGCCAGGGAAAACCGAGGGTGCGGCGGATCAGAAGCGCCAGGACGACAGAAAGGCCGATCAGCGGCATGTGCACATAGGCGCCGCGGAACCTGGACTTGCCCAGCTCATGGGCCAGTGTCTCTCCGGTGACGCCTGGCAGCAGATCTTCAACCCGCAGGAAAGAGATCACGGTGTCGGTAATGGCAACGATCACCACGGCGAAAAACGCCGCGCGGATCAGGAAGGCGTTGAGGGCGCTGATACGCTCGGCGTCTTCCCGCAATGTCTTGCCCCTGGTGAAGACATAGGTGATCGCCCAGAGCAGGAAGGCCGCATAAAGGCCCAGCTGCAGCCACGACCACAAGATCGGCATGGACCCGTTCGCCGGCTTGCCGAAGATCGGATTGATGCCGGGCAGGTTCTGCCAATACGTGAGATAATTATTCAGCAGGAACGCTGCCATGATCGCCAGAACGATCCAGCCAAAGAGGCGGAAGATGCGGGCACTGCCGGGAGTGTGATCGCCGGACTTCATGGCAGGCGAGCCGTCTTGAACCGTGTCCAAGGCCGTCATCGTGGCTTTGCCTTCTTGTTTTTTCTAAATGAAAGAGGGACGGGATCGCTCCCGTCCCTTCAGGAAATTTACCCGCTTAGGACGGAATGCCCAGCACGCGGTTCCGCTTGTTGGAGTAGGCAACATCAGAGATTGCCATCCAGCTGCCGATTTCCTGGCGCGCATTGATGACCGCTTCGAAGATCTTCTTGGACAGCGGGGAATGATCCATCGCTTCTTCCAGAACTTCCTGGGAAGCTTCACCGAATGCGTCATAGATTTCGTCGTTGAACTCGCGCAGTTCAACGCCGTGCTCATCGATCAGGCGTTTCAGGTAGACACCGTTATTGGCGTTGGTTTCAGCCATGGTGTTGGCGTTTTCCTCGGCACAGGCCGCCTTGATGATCTCCTGATCGATCTTGTCGAGACTGTCCCACCAAGCCTTGTTGGATCCAAGTGTCAGCATGGAACCTGGCTCATGCATACCCGGATAGTAATAGTACTTGGCCGCTTCATAAAACTTCATGAAGTAGTCATTGAACGGACCGACCCATTCGGTCGCATCGATCGCACCTGAAACGAGGTTCTCATAGATCTGGCCGCCCGGCAAAGACACAGGAGACGCGCCCAGCTTCGCCATCACGTCGCCCCCCTGACCTGGGATGCGCATCTTCAGACCTTTCAGGTCGTCGGCTGTTTCGATTTCCTTGTTGAACCAGCCGCCCATCTGGACGCCGGTGTTGCCCATGGCGATATTCTTCAAGCCGAATTCGCCTGCAAGTTCGTCCCAAAGCTGCTGCCCGCCGCCATATTTGATCCAGGCGTCCATCTCGGTCACGGTCAGGCCGAAGGGAATAGCCGTGAAAGCCGCCCAGCCAGGATGTTTGCCCTTCCAGTAATAATCAGCGGCAATATAGGCTTGCGCGTTGCCGGAGGCGACTTCATCGAAGGAGTCAAACGCACCGACGCGCTCGCCAGCAGCAAAATACTGTACGTTTAGGCGGCCCTCGGTCAGTTGGGAAATACGTGCCGCCAGACGCTGTGCGGGAATACCGAGACCCGGGAAATCCCGCGGCCACGTGGACACGATCACCATGTCCTTGACACCCTGAGCGATTGCCGGCGCTGCAAGCGCTGAACCGGCTGCAACACCACCAGCGCCAATACCAGCCTTTTTGATAAACGAACGACGATCCATTAGTTACCTCCCTAATTGGACCAGTTAATTCAGGACCGGAATACACCCTTGCACCGATCTCGCCGTATGTCTAGTTGACTGAACTAAAGGAAGGCTATTCGTGGTTCTGCGCATACTCTCCGTAGTACTACTGAGATCCACGCAATAGCACGCAAACAACGCAACCCCTTGCGCAATATGAGGGCATCTTTCGTGACGTTTAAGACAAAATTGCTGCTGATCACGATTGTGCCCCTGATCGCGGTGTCCTTCCTGATCGGCGGGGTGACCTACTTTCAATCACGCAAGCTCATCGATGCCGAAACCCGGTCGGTCGAGCAGCGCATTCTGACGGCAAAGCGCCAGGAAATCCGCAACTATGTCAGCCTGGCATTGACGTCCATCAAACAGACCTACGAAGATGAACCGAACGGACGGGCCGCAGCCCAGAAAGAGGTCAAGGAGATCCTCCATAACCTGACCTTCGACCATGACGGCTATTTTTTCGTCTACACGCTCGATGGCACCAACATCGTCCACCCAAAGCTGCCTTCTCTGGTCGGCAAGAACTGGTGGGATCTTCAGGATGACAATGGCGACTATGTCATCCGGAATCTGATTGCCGAAGCCAAGAACGGTGGTGGCTTCCATCAATATGTCTGGCACAAGCCTTCTGTCGGCTATGTGGCAGAGAAACTCGGCTATGCCATTCTTCTGGAAAAATGGGGCTGGATGCTGGGCACGGGCCTTTACACCGATGACATAGCCCGCGAGGTGGCCTCGATCCGGGCGGATATTGCCCAGAACATCCGCCAGACCCTGCTGGTCACCTTTCTGATCTCCCTTGCCGGAATTCTCACCTCCGGCGCCCTGATTGCCGGAGTGCGCTTTTCCGAACAACGCTTTGCCGACAGCAGACTAAAGGAACTGACCGGCCAGATCTTTCACGTGCAGGAACAGGAGCGCAAACGGGTTTCGACCGAGCTGCATGACAGTATCTCGCAGCTGCTCGTCTCCGTGCGCTATGGCGTGGAGATGATCCACAGCGAGGCCGACTGCGATCTCGGTCTGCGGGGTCATGCCGCCAAATGCCTCAAGACCCTCGACGGGGCCATTGCTGAAGTCAGACGGATCTCCCGGGATCTGAGGCCGAGCGTTCTGGACGATATGGGCCTTGCGGCCGCACTTGGAAACCTGGGCAACGAAATCGAAAGCAGGTCAGGCATTAATGTTGAGGTGAATGCGGACCAATGTCACAGCCGCTTGTCCGACGGAGCCAAGACGGCTCTTTACCGCGTGGTGCAGGAATGCATGACCAATGTGGCACGCCATTCCAAGGCGGACCAGGTTAACATCACTCTGAAAGTGCGGGGCCATACGCTCACACTGTGTGTGGAGGACAATGGCGTCGGCCTGCCCAACCCGCTGCCGAAAACCGGCGGCCTCGGCTTCCGCAACATGCGCGAGCGGATCGAATCCTATGACGGCAAGCTGATACTCAGCCGGCCCAGTGCCGGAGGAACCCGGATCAAGGTACAAATTCCGCTGGACAATGTGGCTGAAAAGGCAGCATGAAGCGGAGATGCCCCTGACGACGACCTCCTCACTAGAAGCTGGCAAACCGATCCGTATTCTTCTGGCCGACGACCACGAACTGGTCCGCGACGGCATCCGCGCCCGCCTTCAGAAAGTTCCCGATCTGGAAGTGGTCGGCGAAGCCACCAATGGCCGCGAGGCCGTGGCCATGACCAAGGCCTTGAAACCGGACATCCTTTTGATGGATGTATCCATGCCCGTCATGAACGGGCTGGAGGCGGCTTCCCAGGTGCGTAAGGCGCAACCGGATGTCGCCGTGCTGATCCTGTCCATCTATGACAGTCCGGAATATGTGCGCGGCGTCGTTCAGGCTGGCGCGCGCGGCTATATTTTGAAAGATATTTCTGCATCGGAAATGATCACGGCAATCACGAGCGTTGCCTCGGGCGGCTATTTCTTTTCCTCCGCCATCGGCCCGACACTTGTCGGGGCCAGCGCCTCGGCCCCGGTGGAAGACCCTTACGGGCTTACGGAGCGCGAGCGCCAGGTGCTGCGGGAAATTGCCAAGGGCCATCCTAACAAGGAAGTGGCTACAGCCCTCGGCATCAGCGTGCGCACGGTAGAATCGCACCGTCTCAACCTGCGCGAAAAAGTCGGCAGCAAGAACGCCGCCCAGCTCTACCGGGTGGCCCAGGAGCTGGGCCTGCTGGAATAGCCCCCCGGCACACCCTTTCGGCTGCAGGCTACCCCCAGCCAACCGTGGCAATCAGCAGCGTGATGCCGAGCAGGAACACGATGGCCCCCCCGACAATTTCGATCGCCCGGTGGACTTTGCCCGCCATGGGACTGCCTTCCCCGAAAAGGCGTACAGCCAGATCCTTGGCGCCAACGGCCAGTCCCGCCAGAGAAGACACGGTGATCCCCGTGCCGACAGCCATGGCCAGGGTGGCGACAATACCGGCGCCGATCAACCCCTGGGACAGGGCAAAGACCAGAACAACAAGCGCCCCGGTGCAGGGCCTGAGGCCGACGGCCAGAATAATCGACCCGGCCCGGGCCAGGGTGATCTTGCCCTGAACCATGTCCGGTGTTGGCGCGTGGGCATGCCCGCATGTTGAACAGACCCCATCGGCACCGATCTCATGATGGTGGTCATGCCCGTGAGAATGACCGTGCTGGTGCTGCCCGTGAGCGTGGGCATGGGCATGTGCATGGTGTCCGTGACCATGGCTGTGACCCGCTTCGTGATCATGTTCATGCCCGTGGTCATGCACATGGACCCCGGTCGGCGCGCCAGCCAAGGCCAACCCGTTCCCGCTCATGCGCGCAGCAAGTCCGGACAGGAGCGGGCGGAAAGCTTTCTGCCAGAGCAGCCATCCACCCAGCCAGATGATCAGAAGATAGGAGCCGACCTCGAACCACCAGGCGGTGTCCTGGATCGCAACGCTGGTCAGGTTGAAGACAATTGCCAGGCCGCCCACCAGAACAATGGCCGTCAGCGCCTGGGCAAAGGCAGAGGCGAAGGATAGGACGATCCCCTTGCGCAAGGTCTCGTTGTTGGCCACCACATAGGACGTGATCACCGCCTTGCCGTGGCCGGGTCCGGCGGCATGAAAAATGCCATAGAGAAAGGAGATGCCGATCAGCAGCCAGCCTGCATGCGGGTTGGTGCGGAAGGCCCGCAGGCTGGAGACCAGCTTGTGGTAAAACTCCTTCTGCTTGAGAGCGATCGTGCCGAAGATCCGGTCCAGAAGGCTGATATGCACATTTGCCGAAACGGCCGGATCAATCACGGCGACGGCCGTCGACGCGGCAACATCGCTGGCCCGGCGCGTTGCAGGCGCTGCCGGTTGTGATCCGGTGGCGCTTGCGGAGGTCCCGGCCTTGTCTGCCGCCTCAGCAGGAGCAGCCATTGGAGCTGCCCCTGAGCCCGCCTCTGCGGAAGGGAGCGAAGCCGCACCATCAGTGGTACCAGCCTCAGCTGCAGCGGTCATTGCGGACCCGGCCACATCGGCGCTTTCACTCGCGGACCCCGTTGTGCTCCTGACGGCAGACCCGGTTGCACCTGCAGCTGCTTCGGACGACGAGGCCGTGGAAGGGGCAGGCGCACAGTTGACGATCATCTGGTTGACCTGACTGTCAGCAGCCCATTGCAGCTCCGGCGGCAGGTCCCGCTGATCCGCCCCTATCTGGGCGAGCGCATACGCAGTCGCATCATCCAGGGGCGGCGGTGCCTTGCGTGTCACTTGACAGGGACCCGGCGCATTCACTGTCCCGACTGCGTCGGGCGTATCAGCGAAGCGGAAGTCGACAAAATAGGTCGGGTCGTAAATATCAAGGGTGATCGGGTGAGTGGCATCGGTCGGCTGTTTCAAAGGCAGAACGAAATGCAGCTCCAGAAGATCAACGGTCTGGGAAATGGTATCCCCATTCATCTCCTGACTTTCCTTCATAGCCGCGAAATCTTCCGGCTTCATGACCCAGTATTTATCCATCGGCACCGTCACCACTTCCATCCAGTAGCTGGTGGGCAGGGTGAAATCGAGTTCAACCTTGGTGTTGTCGCCGAAGGTGAAGAAGCCGTAATCGGCCATGCTCTCCACGTTGATCTTGGCCAGATCGTGCAGTTCTTCGCGGGAATAGACCCCATCCTGGTTCTTGTCGAACCCCTGCATGGCAAAGGCGCTGAACGCGTCGTCGAAACGGAATACATGCTCAACGGACACCGCTTCGCCCTTGTCGTCGAAAATCAGTTTCGACCGGGTTTCAACAAACACATGCGGGTGCGCGAAGGCGCTGGCAACAGACAGGAGCAGGAACGCCAGGCATGCGGTAAGTTGCCCTGCCAGCGAAGGAAGGGCCTGACGGGAAAGGGCGGGGGAACAACGCACCGGGTTCACCTATCTCATGGGATGTATCACGCCTAAATGGCATGCGCCGCTCTCTGTGACCACAGAAGACGGCAGGAAAATGGCTGCCAACCCTTCCGTACCGCAAAATTGAAAAGGAACAAAATATTCAACAGATAGCATAATTTGAAAATTTTCACCTCAGATTGATCTATATATCGGGATAAAGAAGACAATTTTATTGCCTGAAAGGCTAAAATATTCGCAGTCAAAAACAAATGGCAGAACCAGACATGAATGCCTTGCACACATCTGTTTATCCCAGCGCCGTCTTCGACCATCCGGAAATGAAAGGTCATGAGAACGTCGTCTTTGTGAACGACCGGGACAGTGGCCTGAGCGCGATCATCGCGGTTCACGACACCACGCTGGGTCCTGCTTTGGGCGGGTGCCGGGTCTGGCCGTATGAAAAACCGGCCGATGCGCTGACCGACGCCCTGCGCCTGTCCCGTGGCATGACCTACAAGAACGCCCTCGCCGGCCTTGGCCTTGGCGGCGGCAAGGCGGTCATCATCGCCTGCCCACGCAAGGACAAGACCCCGGCAATGATGGAAGCCTTCGGCCGCCATGTGGAGCGCCTTTCCGGCACCTATATAACTGCGGAAGATGTGGGTGTTTCCACCGGTGATATGGAAGCCGTGGCCAGCCAGACCGGGCACGTGCGCGGCACACAGGCTACCGGACTGGGCGATCCGTCTCCCTACACCGCCCTCGGCGTCTTTGAAGGGATCAAGGCCTGCGTCCGCCATGCCTTTGAAACCGGCAGCCTTGCTGGCAAGACGGTCTCTGTGCAGGGGCTTGGCCATGTGGGTTTTGACGTTGCCCGCCAGCTTCATGATGCCGGGGCGAAACTGATCGTGTCCGACATTCATGCCCCGGCGGTGCTCCGGGCGATTGAGGAATTCGGAGCAACCGCCGTCGATCCGGGCGAGGCTCACCGGGTGGAGGCCGATATCTTTGTACCCTGTGCCCTGGGAGCAGGCCTGAATGCCCGCACGATCCCGCAGATCAGCGCCCGTATTGTCGCAGGCGCCGCCAACAACCAGCTGCAAACGCCAGCGGACGGGATCGCTCTGAAACAGCGCGGCATCCTCTATGCGCCTGACTATGCGATCAATGCGGGCGGTGTCATTTCCATTGCCCTCGCCGAACCGGGCGGAGACGATCTGAAGGTGCGCGAGAAAACGCTCGCCATCGGCAACACCCTCGCCCGCATATTTGAACGCGCTGACCAGGAAAACACCACGCCGGAACGGGTAGCAGATACTCTGGCCGAAGAACGCCTGCAAGGTGCCCGGGCAACCAACTGAGCCGCAAGCTTTTGTGGCAAGAAGAGCCGTGGGGAACGGCGGTCAGACCGCCGTTTCAAAAAAGATCCAGGCCCCTCTGTCAGGTCAGGAGCAACGCTCTTCCGCGGCAGCCTTGAACATCAGCCGCACCTGCCTCTTGGCATCTTCCACCGCCGTTTCACCCATTTCCCCATAACACGCGGTCACGCCCTCATGGAGCATATAGAGAGTAGTGGCAAACTGATCGCGGCCGCTGAGAAACCCGAAAAACGTCAGCAATTCACCCTTGTGCCGGGCCACTGTGGCCTTGATGCTGGCACTGTCCGGATTGGCAGCAAGGGCCTGACGGAAAAAACACTCCTTGCCCTGGGTGGCCCGCATCCAGCCGCCCAGCTTGTCGAACAGCTGTTCGGCTGCAGCAAGGCCCGGGGTCCCGGCACCTTCCTGCACATAGGCCAGATATCTTTGGTGCCGGTATTCAAGAGCCCCAAGGATCATGGCTTCGCGGGACGGAAAATAACGGTAGAGAGTGCGCATACTGACACCCACTCCAGCGCGCAGGTCCGGCACGCTCGGGTCCGCAAATCCCCGGCTCCAGAACACTTGTTCCAGACCGGCGGCGATTTCATTCTGGGTGTTTTTCATCGGCGCAGACTGATACGCATCAAGTGTATTTGCAAGTCAAACTTCCGCGACGTTTTCACACCCGCTCAACGGGCGCCCCCACAAGCCTCAGCACTCGGGTGTCCTGGAAGCCCATTCAACAAGAAAGTCTACGAAGGCCCGGACTTTGGCACTTAAATGACGCCGGTGCGGATAAACCGCATAAATGCCGCGCAAGGGCTCTTCATAGTCCTCCAGAAGAACCACAAGGTCCCCCTTCTCGATATCTTTCTCGACAAAGAAATGGGGTGTGCGCAGGAAGCCGAGCCCGGCCAGCCCGGCCTCGCGGGCCGCAGCCGCACTGTTGACCTCCAGCGGGCCTTTCACCGGAACGGTGAACCTTTCCCCGCCTTCATAAAAAACCCAATTCTGCTTGTTGCGGTAGTTCGTATCGACAAGACACGGCCGGGTCGCAAGATCCGCCGGAACTCTCGGCACGCCATAGCGTTCAATGACTTGCGGCGTTGCACAGACCAGAATCCGGAACGGGGTGATCTTGCGGGCAATAAGGCTGGAATCTTCCAGTTGCGTCACCCGCACGGCCAGATCAAAGCCCTCCTCGACCATATCGACAAACCGGTCTTCCAGGCGCAGATCCAGCTTGATCTCGGGATACTGAACCAGAAACTGCATGATCGCCTTGTTCAGCATATTGTCGCCCATCGACCGGGGCGCAGACACCTTGAGGCGGCCCCGGACTTCGCGATGGGTGGATTGCACCGAGGCCTGAAGATCATCGATCCGCTGCAGAATTTCGGCCGCTTCCTTGTAATAGGCTTCCCCGACCTCGGTCAGAGATACCTGCCGGGTGGTCCGGTTCAGGAGCCGCACACCCAGTTCGTCCTCCAATTCACCCACATATTTGGAGACAAGCGCCTTGGACCGGCCCATCTCCCGCGCCGCCGCTGAAAACCCGTTGGAATCGACCACTTGAATAAAACAGCGCATACGCGTGATTGCGTCCATCAGGTTTCCTTTCGCCTAGGGCCCGGTCCACCTTGATTACCTGATTTGACGGCACGGGGTCAAAGCAGCGACGGGCTCGAAACCGCTACCCCGCCTGCGGCCTGCGGCGCAAGCCGAACCTGCCAAGACCAACAAGAAGACGCATGAGCAAAAGCCCAGCTAATGCACCAGCCCCGGCGCATACAAAGCCCGCAAAGGTGACCGGCACTGCAGGCTCATAGGCTTGCGCCGTGGCCTGGGCCAGTTGCGGATCGAACCTGCGGGCAACCACGGCAAGCCGCTGCAAGGGACCGGCCGTTTGAAGCTGCACCTGCTGCTCTTTCAAGCGGGCCAGGCGTTCATCGGCCAGAGCCATGCTGTCGCCCCGGGCCCGGATGAACGGATCGTCCGCCGCCCGTTGCCGGGCAATCGCTTCGGAAATGCTCAAACCATAGCGCGCCGCGTCCCGGCGGAAATCGGCCAGCACCTCTTCCAAAGCATCAATGGCCCCGCCGAGCCGTTGCCGGTATTGCTGGGAAAATTCCGGCAATTGAGACGTTGCCGTACCGCTGAACAGCATGGCAAGAAGAAGGAAAATCCGTACCGTCACCGCCTTTACTCCTCCAGGCTGATGATCCCCGCTTCGCCCGCCTCGGTGCCGAACGCCAGCCTGCTTCCTTGCCGGTCCCAGCCCATGGAAGAAACAGGCCCCTGACCCGGCCGCCGCAGCAGAACCTCGGCCTGATCGGAAAACCGGCACATGAGAATGGACCCGTCCTGATAGGCAACCGCCACCACGTCTTCCTGGGGATGACAAGCCACCGCCGTTACCAGCAGATCAGAGCGCACCCCCAATTGCAGGGGCGATTGCCCCATGGGACCTGTCTTCCCGGAAAAGGGCCACAAGATGGCGGCATTCGCGCCCGAAGTCGCCAGATAGCGCCCCTTGAAAGACCAGCTGAACGACTTGACCTTCGCCGGATAGCCGCTCATGCGCATGTCCTGCGCATCGGACAGGCGCCATCCATGGAGGGCATTTTCCTGCATGCATGTGACAAGATATTTGCCGTCCGGTGAAAAATCCGTGGCGAAATGCGCACCTTTCCAGGTCAACTCCGCCGGGGCCCCATCCGTGCCCGGCCACCACAGCGTTGCCCCGTCATAATGGGCCACGGCCAGCCGTGTGCCCTTGGGCGCAAAGGCAAGACCACCAACAGCGCCATTATGGGTGAGCTCCTTTTCCCGGCCATCGCCGAGGATCACCCAGGCGACCCGGCCACTGGAAAAGGCAAGCCCCCCCGAAGCCGAGGTAGCGATCAGGTCGAGCCACTTGCGGGACCGTTCGGCCACAAGCTCATGGGATCCGTCCTGGCCACAGCGGTAGACACAGCCATCGTCGCCGGAGGTGATCAGCGAAAGCCCATCCTTTGCAGGCTCAGCGGCCAGCAGTCCGGCCTTATGCAGTTTCAGGACCTTTTCCCCCGCGCCGGACAAGGTCACATCACCTTCCCCGGACGCGAAATAGGCACAGTCTTTCAAGAACCCGGCCCGGACCACAAAGCCGCCGGTCTCAATGGGAGCAACAATTGGCACGTCTGATCAGCCCTGCTCGGCGCGGCACGCCTGGAAGCTCTCTTTCAGAACATCCCAGTTGAGATCCCGGCCGATGAACACAAGCCGGCTTTCGCGGGGCTCATCCTCTTTCCAGTCGCGCTGGTGATTCCCTTCGACAATCATGTGAACCCCCTGAATGACATAACGCTCCGGATCCCCCTTGAACGCCAGGATGCCCTTCATGCGCAGAATGTTCGGCCCCTGAACCTGGGTCACCTGGTTGATCCAGGGGAAAAACAGCTCCGGGTTCAGATCCCCTGCGGTCAGCGAAATGCTCTTGACCGAATGGGGATTGTCATCGTGATGGTGGTGATGGCCGTGGTCATGCGCGTGATCATGCCCATGGTCATGGTGATGATGGTCATGATCGTGGTCGTGATCGCAGTCAGGCCCGCAGACATGATCATCCTCGGCCTCGCCCAGAAATTTCGGATCAAGGGTCAGGATCCGGTCCAGATCAAACGCCCCCCGGTCCAGAACCATGGAAATATCGATCCCGCAACGTTCACTCCGGTGGAGAACCGCATAAGGGTTGATTGACCGGATGCGGGCCTCCACGGTGCGGATCTCGTCCGCAGACACAAGATCGGTCTTGTTGATCAGGATCACATCGGCAAAGGCAATCTGGTCCTCGGCTTCTTCCGTGTCTTCAAGGCGCTGCAACACATGCCGGGCATCGACAACGGCAACAACGGCATCCAGCCGGGCGGAGGCCCGCACATCATCATCCATGAAAAAAGTCTGCGCCACGGGCGCCGGATCGGCCACACCGGTGGTCTCCACGATGATGCCGTCGAAAGCTCCCTTGCGCTTCATCAGGTTCTGCACTGTGCGGATCAGGTCTCCGCGCACGGTACAGCAGATGCAGCCATTGTTCATTTCAAAGATTTCTTCGTCGGATTCGACAAGCAGGTCATTGTCGATCCCCACTTCCCCGAACTCATTCACGATGACCGCATATTTCTGGCCGTGCTGTTCGGACAGGATCCGGTTGAGAAGGGTCGTTTTTCCGGCACCGAGATAGCCGGTCAGCACGGTGACCGGAACCTGTGCCTGGGTGTCCTGTGTCAAAGACATGGTGAAACTTTCTGGCTGAATCAAAGGCTGGCCCGCCTGCTCCGGCAGGCCCGCCCCTGAAGGATTGCAAAGAGACAGAGCCTCTCTGCCTGCGGGCCCTGGAACGCAACATGCTTCAGGAAAGGAGTGTGCCCGCCCGGACGAGAAAGGTTGTTTTGCGCGCTATATAAGCATAATGGCAGCTGAATGGGAGGGACGCCGGAATTTTTCTGTGGCAACGGTCAGGCAGCAGCCCTCCGCCCAGCAAGAGGGCCGGTGCGAACAGTTCTGCCGCGATCCGGTCTTTCCAGACGCTGTACCGAAGCGCTAGGTTGCGCGCAACACACAAAAAGATCTCAGGGAGCAACCGATGCTGAAGACGATCAGCGGATTTGACCGGATCGGGGAAGAAAACGCCTTTGCGGTTCTGGCCCGGGCAACAGACTTGGCCGCCCAGGGCAGGGACATTATCAATCTGGGCATTGGCCAGCCGGATTTCAGCACACCGGAGCATATCGTGGAAGCAGCGGTGAAGGCCCTGCGGGACGGCCATCACGGCTACACACCCGCCCCCGGCATCGCCCCCTTGCGCGAAGCGGTCTGCGCCGATCTCCACAAGCGTCACGGAGCCGAGACCGACCCGGGCAATGTGATGATCGTGCCCGGCGGCAAGGTCACCATGTTCATGGCGATCCTTATGTTCGGCGAACCCGGCGTTGAAATCCTGTATCCGGATCCGGGCTTTCCGATCTACCGCTCGATGATCGAATTTACCGGAGCCACACCGGTTCCGGTGCCGATCCGTGAGGAAAACGGCTTCGCGTTTTCAGCCGAAGAAACCCTCTCCCTGCTGTCGGACAAGACCCGCCTGCTGATCCTCAACTCCCCGGCCAATCCGACCGGCGGCGTCACCCCGCGCGCCGAAATCGAGGCCCTGGTGGCCGGACTGGATGCCTGGCCGGATACCGCCATCCTGTCGGACGAAATCTACTCCCAGATGACCTATGACGGCACGGAGCACGTGTCCCTGCTGCAATTTGACAGCATAAGAGACCGGCTGATCCTGCTGGACGGCTGGTCCAAGACTTATGCCATGACCGGCTGGCGCATGGGGTTCTCCCTCTGGCCGGACGCCCTGGCCGACAAGGCGCGCAAGCTTGCCGTCAATGCCTGGTCCTGCGTCAATGCCCCGGCGCAGATGGCAGGCCTGGCCGCCCTCACCGGTCCTCAGACAGCCGTTGAGGACATGGTGCGCGAATTCGACAGCCGCCGGAAAACCATCGTGGAGGGGCTGAACGCACTTCCTGGCATTTCCTGCCGGACGCCCTTTGGCGCCTTCTATGCGTATCCGAACATCAAGGACACTGGCTGGAAAGCCAAGGAGCTTGCCTCTACGCTTCTGGAAAAGCAGGGCGTTGCAACCATCGGCGGACCAGATTTCGGCATACTCGGAGAAGGCTACATCCGACTTTCTTATGCGAATTCAACCGAGAATATCCTGCGCGCCCTTGAACGAATAAAGCAATTCCTTGCAGAATAAGACTACAGAAAAATACCAATACTAGGCTCAATACGAATATAAAAATATCTCTATTTCCAAAAAAGGAGATATGACACAAAAACATCCCTAAGTAAGATATTTTTTAATCTTCCTGCACCTTTAATACCTCCTCGGTTACACCTGCTTAGGCCGATACGGGGAGGCAATTCGTGGAGAGTTTTACACTCGACCTGGAAAAATCCTTCGGGGACCTGAACGAAAGCGTTCTGATCACCCGGCCGGACAGAACCATTGCATTTGCCAACCGGGCAATGGAACGGTTGCTGCGTGTCGGCGCGGGAGAGCTGACCGGAACCACCGCCAAGCGTTTTATCGCCGACCCCGCCCAGTTTGAGGCCATGGGAGAGTTCTACAAATCCCCGCAGGATCTGAGTCATCGCAGGCAATTGCCCCTGGACGTGATCCTCGGAGACGGAACCCGGACCGAGCTAGAGGTGGTCAGCTCACCGCTGTTCGATATCGATCAGACCCTGAAGGGGCTGTTGTTCATCGCCTGGGATGTCAGCGACCGCAAACAGCTTGAAATGAAGCTGAGCGACATTGCCCTGACCATGGAAGATGCCCTGGAGGCCATTCCGGAAGGGTTCGCGCTCTATGATGCCGAAGACCGGCTGATCATCTGCAATGAAAACTACCGGGAGATCTATGCCAGCTCTGCCCCTGCCATGTTTCCGGGCAACCGGTTTGAGGACATTCTGCGCTTCGGACTGAATCGCAAACAATACGACACCGGCGGCCTGGACGACGACACGTGGCTGGCAAAGCGGCTTCAGCAGCACCAGTCAGCCGATGGATCGATCCTTGAACAGCAACTGGAGGACGGCCGCTGGCTGCGCATTGCCGAAACCCGAACCCAGACCGGCGGCATTGCCGGCATCCGCGCCGACATCACGGAACTGAAAGAGGCAAAAGCCCTCACGGAAAAAGCCTACCGCAACCTGCATCTGATGGCCGACAGCCTGACCGCCTGCGTGGGAGAAGTGGCACTGGACGGCAGCTGCCTCTACCTCAACAAGACAGGGTGCGAATGGTTCAACGGCACAAGCGAAGAGCTGATCGGCACCCGCCTGCGGGAAAAGCTGCCCTGGAACGAAAGGGATGCGATCCGCACACTCTTAATGACCGCCCTTGGCGGCACCACGGCAACCGCCGAAGTGAGCCTGCACTTTCCTGATGGAATTTTCCGGGAATGCCAAGTGGATTGCAATCCGCGCTTTAACGCTGATGGCGCCGTCGACGGCCTCGTTGTCCTGATCAATGACATCACGGACCGCAAGAAGACCGAGCAGACGCTGTCCGAGCTATATTCCATCACCTCGACTCGCGCTCTGAGCCATGAAGACAAGATCCGGGAAATCCTGCGGCTCGGCTCCGCCCATTACGAATTGCCCTTCGCCATCATCAGCCACGTGAATGAGGGGCACTACACAATCAGCCACGCACACAGCCCGGACAATGCGATCACACCGGGCCAGACCTTCCCGCTCAAGGACACGTATTGCACCCTGACGCTGGCTGCAGATGAGCCTCTGGCCACCACCAATGCCGCCAACTCGAAGTTTGCCGGGCATCCCTGCTACGAGATTTTCGGCCTCGAGACCTATATCGGCGCCCCGCTTCTGGTGGACGGAGAGGTCCACGGAACAATCAATTTCACCGCTCCGGAAGTCCGCAAACGCCCCTTCACACCCGCAGATATTCAGATTGTCCGGCAATTCGCAGATTGGATCGGCCATGAGATTGCCCGCCAGCGGGATCATCAGGCCCTGATGGATGCAAAGATAAACCTGGAAAGGATTGCCAGCATCGACGACCTGACCAAGATCTTTAACCGCCGCGCCCTCCTGGAACGCGCCGCCACTGAAGTTCAGCGTTTCCGCAGAACGGAACAGCCCTTCACTGCCGTCATGATGGATATCGACAAATTCAAACTGATCAATGACCAATATGGTCACGCGGCAGGAGACGATGTCCTGAAAACCTTTGCCAATGTGGTGGGGGACGAATTGCGCGCTGTCGATATTTTCGGCCGGGTGGGCGGTGAAGAATTCTGCGTGGTTCTGTCCGCAACCGGGCTTAAGGATGCCATGACGGTGTGCGAAAGGCTGCGCAAGAAAATCATCTCGCACTGCCAGAAGGACTATATCGAGCAGACCATTACATGCAGCCTGGGGCTTGCGCTCTCCTGCCCGGAGGACGTGGATTTCTCCACCCTCATGCAGAAGGCCGACACCGCTCTTTACGAGGCCAAGACCAGCGGCCGTAACAAATGCGTCGCTTACACGCCTGCTCTCGCCCCGTCCCCTGAAGAAGACTGACAGCACCCGGGTACACCCGGCATCCTCCAAGCCACAAACTGCCGTAGGTGAGATGTCATTAAATTTCACCTGAGCGCCGTTTCTTTGACGTCTTGAAAACATAGGCGTAATATTTTTGAAACCGAGCGGGCAAAAACGAAAAATATTCGAGAATCGAAATAATCAGAAAATATCTCCCGTTCCATCATTTCCGTGATCAAGCCCCATCCTGCATCACCGGAATACGAAAGGGAGGACATTTTGTTCAAAAAAATACTGACTCCAATCGATCTGGGCCACGCGGACAAACTTGAAAAAGCAATCTCCGTGAGCGCCCAGATTGCCGGCACAAACGGCATTCCCGTTGTCTTTGCCGCCGCCACGGCGGCTGCCCCCAGCGCAATGGCGCATACGCCGGAAGAATTCCGCGGCAAGCTTGACCGGTTTGCCCAGCAGCAGGCCAGCAAACACGGGATCACAGCCTCCGCCCACACGATGATCGCCCATGATCCGGCTGCGGAACTGGAGCCTGCGCTTATGAAAGCCATTGCCGAAACCGGAGCCGACCTTGTGGTCATGGCAACCCATATCCCCAATGCGGTGAACCATGTCTGGCCCTCCAACGGCGGACGCATCGCCTCCCACGCAGATGTCTCTGTCTTTCTCGTCAGATAACAGCTCCCAAAATCACAAGGATTGCGCCATGAGCGACAACACTTCCAGCCAGGGGATCCCGGATCCGGAGGGCGCGGCCAGCCTCATCGACACGGATTATGAAATCGGCCAGGACAATATCGAAACCAAACTGGGACCGTTTAATCTGGACATTCACAACCCGGTTTTTCTGGTGTCCGGCCTGACCATCATCGCCTTCGTTTTTCTGACCCTCGCCTTTCAGAATGACGTCGGCCCGCTGTTTGATGCCATGCGCAAATGGCTGACTTCCAATCTCGACTGGTTCTTCATTCTCGCAGGCAATATTTTCGTTCTGGTCTGCCTGCTGCTGATCGTCACGCCGTTTGGCAGCGTGCGCATCGGCGGTAAGGCGGCGGAACCCGACTACAGCTATTTCGGCTGGTTTGCGATGCTGTTCGCTGCCGGCATGGGCATCGGCCTGATGTTTTTCGGCGTGCTGGAACCGGTCTATCACATGGCCTTTTCCTCCCCCATCGGCGTCCCGTCACCGTTTGATGATCAAGGCAATCTCATTGAGGACAACGTCGCTGCCGCAAAGGCGATGGGCATGGCGGCAACAATCTTTCACTGGGGCCTGCACCCATGGGCCATCTACGCCGTTGTGGCCCTCGCCCTGGCCCTGTTCTCGTTCAACAAAGGCCTGCCGCTGACCATGCGCTCAGTCTTTTACCCGATCTTCGGGGAACGGACCTGGGGCTGGCCGGGCCACATCATCGATATCCTGGCCGTCTTCGCAACGCTGTTCGGGCTGGCAACTTCCCTCGGCTTTGGCGCACAGCAGGCCAATGCAGGCCTTGATTTTGTCTTTGGCATTCCCGTCAGCACCACGGCCCAGGTGGTCCTGATCATCGCCATCACAGCCGTCGCGCTCGTCTCCGTTCTACGTGGCCTGGACGGGGGTGTGAAAGTGCTGTCGGAGGTGAACATGCTGGTGGCAGCGCTCCTGCTGGTCTTTGTCATTGCCGCCGGCCCCACAGCCCTTCTGGCCTCCGATTTCAATGCAAACTTGAGCTCCTACGCCCAGCAGATCCTGCCCCTTTCCATGCCCTTCGGCCGGGAAGATGACGGCTTCCGCCAGGGCTGGACCTCGTTCTACTGGGCCTGGTGGATCTCCTGGTCTCCCTTTGTCGGCATGTTCATTGCCCGGGTCAGCCGGGGGCGGACCGTCCGGGAATTTGTGATCTGCGTGCTGATCATTCCAACCTTTGTTTCCGTTTTGTGGATGACCGCCTTTGGCGGCACCGCCATCGACCAGGTTCTGTCGGACACGGGCAGCCAGGTCCGGCAATATGTGATCACCAGCTACAGTCCGGAACTGTCCCTGTTCGGGATGCTGGCAGATCTGCCACTGGCTCCAATCACCTCCTTTATCGCCATCATTCTGGTGATCGTCTTCTTCGTGACCTCGTCGGATTCCGGCTCCCTGGTCATCGACACGATCACGGCAGGCGGCAAGGTGGATGCCCCTGTGTCCCAGCGGGTATTCTGGTGCACCTTTGAGGGGCTGGTCGCGATTGCCCTTCTGCTTGGCGGCGGTCTCGGCGCGCTCCAGGCCATGGCGGTCTCCACCGGTTTCCCCTTCACCATCGTCCTGCTTCTGGCCTGCTACGCAATCTTCAAGGGCCTGAAAGACGAACCGCGCTGACAGAAAGCAGGCGCCGGTCACACCCTGGCGCCTGCTTTCTCCCTACAGTTTTCAGGATCTCTTCTGCGTCCGCCAGAGAAACGGCAGCCTGCGCCCCCTTTGAAAAGGGCGGCGACGCGGCAGGCAATGGCCGGGGAGTCCCGGGCCTCGCCTAATCCGCAAGCCGGGGGGCCAGGCGCACGCCCGGGGGCGGCGAACTCTCGCGGATGCGCAATTCCGGTTCGATCACGATCGGCGTGTTGGGCACCCGGTCCCCGGAAACCTGGCGCAGCAAGGTGAGCGCAGCCAGACGGCCGATCTTCTCCGGCTGATTGGCCACGGTGGTCAGAGCAGGCGTGCGCGCATCGGCGCCGTCAATATCGTCATAGCCGGTAACCGCCATATCCGGGCCCGGTTCCACACCGGCGCGGCGCAAGGTGGTCATCATGCCGAAGGCCACCAGGTCGTTGAAGCCAACCACGGCGGTTGGCCTGGTGGCCGCCTCCAGCAACGCGGCAACCGCAGCCCGCCCATCGGCCTGTGTCATCAACTCGGGCAGATCCACCTGACTGTCCGGATCGATGCACGCTTCCGCCATGGCCTTGCGCCAGCCCTCGTTGCGAAGGCGCCCCGTGGAACTGTCCCGGCGGCCACCCGCCATGGCAATCTCCCGATGCCCCTGCGCCAGAAGGTGTTTGGTTATCTGATAGGTGCCGGCCATATCATCGCCGCGCACACAGGGCGCCCAGACACCCGGAACTTCACGGGCCACCAGCGTCACCGGAATGCCCTGATCCACCAGCCGGTTGATCTCTTCAGCTGTCGTGCCGACCGAAGGGCACAGGATCAGGCCATCGGCCCGGTGCTGCAACAGTGTGTTGACGAAGCCGCGCTGGCGTTTCACGTCGTCCCGGTGGTTACAGATGAAGATCATCTGCCCCTGCTCTTCCAGAACATCCTCCAGCGCAGAAAACACTTCGGCAAAATACGGGTTCAGGATGTCATGCACCGCCACGCCGACAATCTGGCTGCGGGAGGTGCGCAGGGAGGCGGCCGACCGGTTGTAGATGTACCCGATTTCCTGCGCCGTCTGTTTGACCTTTTCCCGGGTCTCTTCCGCCACAAGCGGGCTGTCCCGCAAGGCGAGCGACACCGTGGCCGTGGAGATGCCCAGCTGGTCGGCAATATGGCCGAGGGTCAGCCGCTTTCCCGGTTTGGGGGGCAGGTCCGCAGAAGGCGGTGTGGAATCGTTGTCTTCAGACATTCAGCAGTGGTCTCTATTCCCGCAGAGGCGACGGCAACCGATACAGTTCCCCGCCCAGGCGGTAAACAGGCAATTTCGCCGGCTATGGCTTTTCGGAAGGCGCCTTACCGGGCCTGAGGCGCGGAATCGTCAAATTCCTCGCGCAGATTGACCACCACCCGCCGGTTCTGGGACTCGCATTCGATGGTGGCACAATCCGTCACCGGACGCTCCACCCCGTACCCCTTTACCCAGATCCGCTTCGGGCTGACCCCGAGGCTGACCAGTTCGGCCATGACAGCATTCGCCCGCTGGGTGGACAGCGTCTTTTGCGCCGCCTCGCTGCCCGGATCGTCCGAATGGCCCTGTACCTTGACCAGCCATTTCTTGTTGCGCTTCAACCACTCGGCCTGGCTCTTGATGGTCATCTCGGCTTCGTCGGTGACCGTTGCCGAGCCTTTGTCGAAATAGACCCGCCGTCCGACATTGATGATGAATTCCTCCTCCGACCCGGGCGCAATCTGCCCGAACCCGGCTGCCGTCGCATTTGTCACATCCGGCGAGGACAGGCCGCCCGCCGAGTTGCAGCCGGTCAATCCGGCCCCGATCACGATGGCTAGCGCCATCCCCTGGCCCCAACGGCCGCTCCGCTTACCCAAGAAAGCCCCCAATCCAAACGTCCACGTCAAAAAACAGCGTTTCCAGCCTTACCCCGCATTTGCGCCCAGATGCTCCAGCACAAGAACGCCAGTCCCTTTCGGGCACCGCTGGTAAAGGTCGATCACATCTTCCGGCAGCATGCGGATGCAGCCGGAGGACACATCATGGCCGATGCTCCAGGGCTCCAGCGTGCCATGCAGACGGTAGCCCAGATCGCGGCCATCCCGGTAAAGATAAAGCGCCCTTGGACCCAACGGATTGTTCGGAGCCCCACCGTCCACCTTGCGCGGCAGGTCCGGCTGGCGTTTGAGCATTTCAGGCGGCGGCACCCAGCGCGGCCAAAGCGCCTTGCGGTCGATGCGGGCCCGGCCATACCACTTGAAGCCTTCGCGGCCCACACCAACACCATATCTGAGCGCCGTATTGTTTTCCCAGACCCAGTAAAGAAAATGGTTCCCGGTATCTACAACCACGGTTCCAGGCGGCTCCGGGCTGAAATATTTGACCATCTGCCGGCGCCAGACCGGATCGATCCGGTTCAAATTTGTCCGGCGGTACTGGAACCCGTTGTCCTGCTGGTACCCGTTGAAATAGGCATTGGCGGCGGCATTGGCCTGCGCGGCCTGCGGCAGGGCCAAGGTGCCTGCGGCGGCCGCCATCCCGCCCAAAAACCTGCGGCGATCCATTTCCATCCCGTCCCTCCTGAAAAGGCCGGCCCCTTGCGGACCTTCTGCTGTCCGGGGCACTCCCCCGCATTCCCTTCAGCTGCGTATTAAGACGGAAAGTCGCACGTAGCGTCAACCTGCCATCGGCACCGGCCAGCCAGGAGACCGATAACAGCAGCATTCTCTCGTCAGATTTACCAGCATGTGAGCCCGGCCGGCCTGAAATCGCCACCGAAGGCCACGATGAGAGCGTTCCGCCGTGTCGCGCGTCCTGGACGATGCCCCACATCGCCCCGTGACACGCTCCTAGCTGAACGCTCTCATGTCACAGTCGAATAGGTGCTCATTTGGCAAGGTTGTTATGAGAGCCCGCGCACCCGTTCCCGGTAAAGAATATAGAGCCCCGACGCCACAACGATGGACGCACCCAGAAGCGTGGAGAGAGACGGCACATCGTCGAAAATCAAATAGCCCAGCGCAATCATCCAGACGATCTGGATATAGATGAACGGAGCCAGGACGGGCGCCGGGGCGATCCGGTGCGCCCAGATAAACAGGAAGTGGCCGCCGCCGCCGAAAACACCAGTCGCAAACAGCAAAAGCCAGCTCGTCAGATCCGGCGGGGTGACCCAGACGGAGAGACCTGCAGGCGCCATGGCAATCGCGGCCACAAGCCCGGACAGGATCAGCATGCCGGCGGAACTCTCGGTCGATGTCAGTTGCCGGGTGAAAATGGCATAGACAGCGTAGAAGATCATGGAGGCGACTGAATAGAGCGCCGCCCAATGCATGTTGCCTATACCCGGCTGGGTGACGACCAGAACCCCGATGAACCCGACGCCAATGGCGGCCCAGCGCCTGACCCCTGCCCATTCCCCGAGCATGGGCCCCGCCAGCGCGGTGATCACGAAGGGGGCGGCAAACATGATTGCCATGGTCTCTGCCAGCTGCAGATAGCGCACGGCCATAAAGTTGCAGATTGTGATGCCCAACAGGCAGAGCGCGCGCACGATCTGCAGCACCGGCCGGCCCGTTTTGAAAAGAGACGGGGCCCTCCACACCCGGAACAGCACAAGGCACAGCAGCACATGCGAGACGAAGCGCAGCCAGACAATCTGCAGGGTCGGCAGGCTGGAGGAGAGATATTTCGCCGTGGCATCCAGAAAGGAAAACCCGAGACAGGCCAGAACAATCAGGCCAATGCCCAGAACCGGCGCGGTTGCGGCAGCCGGACCGCTGGAAGAAGATGTCTGTTGGTCTAGTGACATTTGGACGGGGCCTTGTGCCGATCATCCGCAGATGAATAGATGCGTAAACCGGACCGGACAAAACCGCCAGTCCGGACGGGACGGGGAAGAGACCCGCTCCATACCATCTGGAAGCAGAGGCCACACATGCCTGTCTCGGAAGTTGAAACGTGGTTGGGGCGCCTGTCGATCACGGAATCGGACGGCGCGATTACCCACTTACACTGGAATAGTGCCGCGCGCCAAGAAGAAACACCCCCGGGGACGCCACCAGAAACACCCCTGCTGCAGGAAGCGGCGGCTCAGCTGCAGGCCTATCTGTCCGGCAAGCTGCGCTGCTTCGACCTGCCGCTTGCCCCCCATGGCGGCGACCTGCATCAGGCTGTGTTCCGGGCCATGCGCGCCATTCCCTATGGCCGGACCCGGACCTATGGAGAGGTCGCGAAGGAGCTTAACACCTATGGCCAGCCCGTCGGCCAGGCCTGCGGAGCGAACCCGATTCCGATCATCATTCCCTGCCACCGGATCCTGTCTGCCACCGGCCTTGGAGGGTATTCCGGGTCTGGCGGCCTGGACACCAAGATTGCGTTGTTGAAACTGGAAGGCGGATATCCGTTCCTTGTTTGAAAAGCGGATTTGCTCTCTTCCCTCCTCCTGCCGAGTGTCCTGCCCATGTCTAGATTTACGCTAAGGCAGATGAAAGCCTTTCCATAAATGACTTCAAAACCAATGGGTTTCAGCAACGTGAGAAAACAATCAAAAAGATTACAAACAAGAAAAACACTTATTGGTTGACTTCCGCAACTTTAACAAGGTAGTTTGTAACAGCGTAACGTTTTTTGTGATTTGCGACGCAGGATGTTCCAGAGGGAGACCACTTCCATGGCGGTGGATCAGAAGGTTTTTCACATTCCCGCAGAGACCCGGTATTCCTCAACACTCTCTCATCAGACGGCAGCAAATGCAGGCCGTCACGAGCCCGGAAATCCTTGCGATCTCCCCAGGCCCTGCTCCCGGTGAAGCAACAAGGACAGACACAGACCTTTCACACCATGGTCCTCGCATCCAGATCAGATTTCCGGCGCGGCGCGGTGCTCTGGACAGGAAAAGGAGTTTTTCGAGAGATGCGTCCCAGACCCTTTCAGCAGTCATTCTGGCCAAACGCTTTCCACTCAAGACACACCCCAATTCCCGTTTTGTCGAAGTGACATGTGCAGCAAGCCGGACCCGGCGCCTGTTTTGCCATTTTGCCAACCGTGGCGTCGTCCCACAGCGTTGAGCGCTGGCAAATGTGCAGAACAGGTCCCCGGTCCGGCCGAAAAGCACGGGGTTTCTTGAAACATCAAAAATTGCCCGGCTGACACTCAGGCCGGATGAACTGAAAGTCACTCTGCGCGCGTCGGCAGGTTGAGGCCGGTAAGTTCAACTCTTCAGGAGCCCGGCTTTCAGGTTGTCTGACTTGCGGCAAGAGCACACTTGCCGAATGTGCGTCGCTGGCAGGGACTGTGGGCGGATCTTGGAGGCCCATGAGGATCTGAAACCGGATTGAAATGGGTTCCAAACGGTCCTTCCGGATATATATGGGACGGTCCTTTGCCAGGGCGTCTTTAGAAGATCATGCTCCCGGCAGCAGCAATGACAATTGCCAGGGCGATCCAGATCATCAGCGCGGTTGCATCCTTGCGCAGGGAGGTCCCACCTGACCCAAAAGGCGAAACGTCAAACCCGCCAAAGGATGGCGCCCCGGCCGCCTTTCTGGAGGCGGCCCGGAATCGCCGCCGCAACTCGGCGGCCTTGCGGGCTCCGCGCTCTTCATTGATGGTCTGTGCAAAAGACCGGCCGGCTCCGGATGTCTCCTTGCCCGGGATCACAGTGAAACTGGTCATGGCATCTGCCTCCGAAAGCATCTGATGTGTTTCTACAGCGTTTAGCCTGGTGAAAACGGTTTTGTCTTTGCATCGGCAACTCGGTTTTCAGGCAGCGAAAGACAAATCCAGAGAAACACTATTTTCTCTAAATGGGATGTGGAGGCTGGCTGCGCAAATGACTCTTTCGTAATCTTACCAAAGGGCAACCAACGTCGCGCAGCCGTCACAAAAGCCGCGTAGGCAAGCCCGGTCAGAGCCGGGCGGTCTTCTGCCTGCCCGTCTCCAACACAGTCATCCGGACGTCTCAGACGCCCCCAGTAGCCAGGCCTTGCATGCTCAAAAACCCGCAAAACGGTCCCTCCGCCCCCAAAACACCGGCCGAACGCCCGTCTCTAGCGGACCTGACCCGGGTTTCCTTGAAGGTGGGGCTGCTGTCCTTCGGCGGACCGGCGGCGCAAATTTCGGTGATGCATCAGGAATTCGTCGAAAACCGCAAGTGGCTGTCGGAGGACCGGTTTCTGCATGCCCTGAACTACTGCATGCTTCTGCCCGGACCGGAGGCACAGCAATTGGCGACCTATTGCGGCTGGCTGAGCGGGCGCACTTTGGGCGGCTTGATTGCCGGGCTGCTGTTCATCCTGCCCGGCGCTTTCGCCATGGCTGTCGTCAGCTATATCTATGTGGCCTTTGGCGACACATCACTCGTCATGGCCCTTTTTTACGGCGTGAAGGCTGGCGTTCTGGCCATCGTGCTGCAAGCGCTGATGAAGATCGGGGCGAAGGCGCTCACCTCCCGGCTTGCATGGCTGATCTGTGCGGCTTCTTTCAGCGCCCTGTTTTTCCTGTCCGTGCCGTTTCCTCTGGTCATCCTGGCTGCCGCCGCCCTGGGCCTTGCCTTCGGGCGCCCTCCGGTGACCCCGCAGGAAAACGCTCATGAGATGCTGCCCGTCAAGGCCAGCCCTGCCGCGACGCTTCGGACCCTTGTCCTTGGAACGGTACTCTGGCTTGGCCCGCCCCTTGTCCTCCTTGCAGTTCTGGCCCCCGGCACGGTTTATGGGGAGATCACCCGGTTCTTCTCCGTGCTCGCGGTGGTCAGTTTCGGCGGCGCCTATGCGCTTTTGAGCTACATGGCCCAGGTGGCCGTCGATCTGGAAGGCTGGCTGACCGCAGGGCAAATGCTGGATGGTCTCGGGCTGGCCGAAACAACTCCCGGCCCGCTTATTCTGGTCACGCAGTATGTCGGGTTTCTGGGCGGCTGGCAGGCTCCGGCGCCGTTTTCGCCCCTGACCGGGGCCCTTTTGGCCGCAGCACTGACCACCTGGGTCACATTCGCCCCAAGTTTCCTGTTCGTGCTGGCAGGCGCTCCCTGGATGGAAAGGCTCCGGGGCAACCGCCCCCTTGCCAAGGCGCTCTCCGCAATCACTGCGGCCGTTGCCGGAACAATCCTGAACCTTGCCATCTGGTTCGCGGTGCATGTGCTCTTTTCGGAGACCCACCGGCTGACGGCAGGCCCGTTTGCCTTTTCATGGCCAGACCCGGCCAGCCTCGATCCGGTGCTTGCAGCCATCGCCGCCATTGCGGCCTGTCTGGTCTTTCTGGCCAAAAGGGGGATCGCCACCGTTCTGATAGCGACAGCCCTACTCGGTGCCCTCGCCCAGACCTTTCTGCCTTGAAGGCATCCAAAGAGCCCTGTCAGGCGGCTGAGAGTTCTTTGCTCTTGCCGCTTGCCTTGGGCGCATCCTTCTTTTCATCCCCGCCGGCGGTCTCATCCCCATCCGTGTCGAAATCGCTTTCATGCTCGGGGTCGTCATCAAGGGAAACCGACAGGTTCTTTTCCACCTGCCGCAGCAACTTGCGCAGTTTCTTGCGGTCCTTGTCATCAAGACCGGACATGGCCTCCCGCTCCAGCCGCTTCCACGCCTTGTCGACCGACACAACCAGGTCCCGGCCTTCCTCGGTCAGATAGACCCGCGCAAGACGGCCATCCGTATCGGACACCTGACGGCGCACGTAACCTTGTGTCGACAGGCGCGTCACCATTTTGGTGACCGTTGGCGGCTGCACACCCAGCGCAAGCGCCAGCTGGCTCATGGTCCGGCCGTCCGTATCGGCCAGAACCTTCAGAACAAGTTCCTGCCCAGGATGCAAACCGATGCGCATCAAATGCGCGCCCGATCGGGCCCGCTGGGCCTTGGCCGCCTGCACCAGCCGAAATGTTATGCTCTTTTTGTAGTTGAACGCCATCGCCCATACCTGCCCGAAGATCAGACCGAATCGTCATTTTTGACATCGCGGCAGAAACCTAGCCGGACTATTTAACCGTCAAATGACAGCCGGAGACAACCACACTTATTTTACCACGGCAAATGCCCTTCGCCCCTCGTGCATGCGCGAAAAAGAAAGGGGCCGCCACCCGCATCTGACGCTCATAAGCCGCCTTAGAAACCATTTCCGGCACTGGGTGGCAGGCTCAGACCCTTGTCAACGTGTCCGGGACGGTCATTCCTTTTACTTAGCGAAACTCGGGCGGCCATTCTCCCGAGCCTGGGATGCGAGATCGTAGAACAAGCCCAAAGAGAGCTGAAAGGAGAGTGACCACCGGAATTTCGCTATTCATGAACCTTCAACGCACCTGCAAGAAACGGCACAGCCAGCGTCAGCAGGGCCACCAGCGCAAAAGACGCCCCGAGCGAGAAGGCTTCGCCGACAAGGCCCAGCAACGGCGGGCCGAACAGAAACGCGCCATAGCCAAGCGTGGCAACAGCGGCAAGCGCCTGGCCTTTGGACATCCGGGTTTCGCCAGCTGCCCGGGACATGGCCAGCGGGAACAGCACCGCATAGCCGATCCCCATAATGAAACAGCCTGCCCATACGGCCCAGATGGACCAGCCGGACACCAGAAGCACCCCGCCCAGAAACGCCACAAGCCCGCTGACCCGGGCCACACGGACCGGTCCGTAAAGAGCCACCACCCGGTCACCGGCAAAGCGCATGATCACCATCGCGGCAGAAAAGACCGTGAAAGCAACCGGCGCAATCGATTCCGGATAGCCAAGATCATAGATCTGATAGAGCGCCGCCCAATCGGTCAGAGCGCCTTCGCCCAGCGCCGCGATCAGGGCAATCAGACCGGCCAGCAGCAAGGCGCCACGAGGCACGGCAAAAATCGGCGCCTTGCCCTCTTCTGCCCCGCCTTCCTGCGCGCGTGGCCAGGGCTGCCGGCACGCCCAGACCAGCACCGGTACAGACAGGAGGCTGCAAAGAAGGAAATGCTGAGCCACCGAAAGGTCAAGGCGGATGGCCAGGCCGCCCGCCGCCGCCGCGCTGCCCGCGCCCAGGCTGAACAGCCCGTGGAAGGAAGACATGACCGGGCGCGCCAGCGCTTTTTCCACCTCCGCGCCCCAGCCATTCATGGATACATCCAGCGCGCCGAAGAAAAACCCGCCCAGAAAGAGGGCAACCGTCAGAACCGGCAAGGACGGCGCAAGCCCCACACACAGAAAGGCCGCGACGGTAGTCACCGCCGTGAGCTTGGACACCAGAGCCGGCCCGTGCAGGTCCATAAGTTTTCCAGCAATCGGAAAGGCGGTGAACGCCCCGAAAGCCAGGACCAGCAACAACAGGCCGAACGCGCCTTCGCTCAAGCCGGTGAATGCCTTAATCTCCGGAATCCGGGATGCCCACAGGCCGATAATCGCACCGCCCAGGAAAAAGAGCGCCGCAACAACCCGGCGGGTGGCCAGAACCTGATGTCTTGGAACCTGCATGGAAGGACCTTGATGGGGCAAAGCCCTTTGGGCCCCTGGGGAAGCCCGGACCCGAAGCGCACAGCCAGTCTTTTGACAGTCTTAAGCTCCGGCTGTAGCGCGTTCACGCGCCGGGTTCAATCCTGACACCGCTGCGGACAAACGAAGCCACGCCGGAAGGATCATATCAGGCTGATCAGATGAGGCAGACCAGATGACACCGGTCAGGCCAGAACAGAGGCCAGTAAAGATTCCGCCTCCTGCGCCCTCTGAAGCGCAGACTGATAGGCCGCGGCGGCCTGGC
This sequence comes from Roseibium sp. AWQ4_290, assembly GCF_056160985.1. Taxonomy (NCBI): domain Bacteria; kingdom Pseudomonadati; phylum Pseudomonadota; class Alphaproteobacteria; order Hyphomicrobiales; family Stappiaceae; genus Roseibium; species Roseibium sp. AWQ4_290. The sequence continues at coordinate 26,622 of NZ_JBSWYG010000004.1, read as the reverse complement.
CATTGGCTGGCTCTGGCCCGTTGCTCTGAAGCCCGCCACCTTGTGCCCTTTCACCTTCAGACATCTTGCCCTCTGACGCCGGCTTCTCCGGCCCCTTCTTCTCTGCTCCGGCACCGGGGCCGGACAAGGAATCGCTTGCCCCATCGCCCCCCTGCAGGTCCTCAGCCTTGGCCTGACGGGCCTCCGCCTGGGCTTCAGATAGCTGGGACCGGGCAAGCTGGGCCACTTTCAGGTCCTGGGACGAAGGTTCTGCCGGTGCGAGCGCCGCACGGATGACAATCTGCATCTTGCGGATAGTTTCTTGCGGGGTCTTTTCCTTGGATGTGTCGATCTGAACTTCGCCGCCAATTGCATAGCGTTTGCCGTCGGGGCCTTGCTGGAACGTGTAGCTCGGCGCCCCGGCATAAGCCCCACCCACCCGGGCATGGGCCTGTTCATGAGCCCGAACTTCCCGGTCGCGCTTGGCCAGTTCTTGCACCTGTTTTTCTTCAGCTTCGTTCAGCCCGTCGCCATCCGGGTCCTCCTCCTGGGCGCCGCCCTGCGTCCCGTCTTGCGTTTGTGCAGGGGTCAGTCCGCCCTCCTGGCCGCCGGGCGCCTGTCCCCCGGCGCCCTGACGCCCTAACGGGCCCTCCGATGCGCTGGCAGAAGCTGGCCCGCTGTCAGCAGGCCCCTCGTCGGCAACACGACCGGAAGACTGTGCGGACAGATCTGCGGACGGCCCTTCTGAGTGGGCACCGCCGCGCTGCGCCTGAGCCGGATCGGTTTCCTGAAGGGCCAGAACCGCCTGCTTGGTCAGCACACCACCGGAACCGCTTCCGGCGGCGCGGACCGGCCCGCTGGCCAGACTGTCGCGCACGGCGTCCCGCTCCCGGCCGGAAGCACCCGCTCCCCCGCCGGGCTCCAGTTCGCCCGCGACACCACTGCTTCTCAAAAGGTTCGCCGGCGTATTGGACAACAAAGCGCCGATCATGAAGCCCACTTTGCCGGGAAACAATCAGCAATATCTTAAAGCCGGAGCATGCCGCACGATCATATCTTCGTGAGGGCCTTGCTCTTCTTTGTTGTCTCTTTGCGGCACTTGCCTGACCGGTCAGGGTGTGCAAAGCAAGGGCCGAACTTGCGATAGAACAGTACGGGACGGGACAATGCTGCCCAGGCACTTCTGGCATGACATGACAACGGAGGATTTCAACTCCCCCGGCCGGGAACACTGGATCGCCGTTCTCCCGGTCGCAGCCATTGAACAGCATGGGCCCCACCTGCCCGTCTTCACCGACACTGCCATTGCGAACGGCCAGATCCAGAGGGTTCTGGAGCTTTTGCCCGACACTCTACCGGTGACCTTTTTGCCGACACAGCAGATCGGCAAGTCGGACGAGCACATTTCCTCTCCCGGGACGCTGACCCTTTCCTGGGAGACCGTCACCAAGGCCTGGATCGAAATCGGCGAGAGCGTCGCCCGGACCGGTCTCCGCAAACTGGTGCTGATCAATGCCCATGGGGGCAATGTGCCCATTCTCGACATAGTGGCCCGGGACCTGCGCGTCAGGCACAACATGTTCGTCACCGCCACCAACTGGCTGCGGTTCGGTCAGCCGGACGGACTGTTTCCGCAAGACGAATTTGCCTATGGTATTCATGGCGGCGACATTGAAACATCGCTTATGCTGCACCTTCACCCGGAGCTGGTGCGCATGGAGCTGGCGCAGGATTTTGTTTCCGAGCAGCAGACCTATCTGACAGAATTCAAACACCTGCGCGGCCACGGCAAGGCCCAGTATGGCTGGAAAGCCCAGGACCTCAATCCAACCGGCGCCCTTGGCAATGCCACCCGTGCCACAGCCGAAAAAGGCCGCCTGTCGCTGGACCATGCCGCGAGGGGGTTTATCGAGCTGCTGGAAGACGTTGCCGCTTTCGACCTGACCCGCCTTTGGGACGCGGAAGAATGATCTGGACATCTTTCGGCCCAGGCGCAAACGCGCTGTCAAATATTGCTACCCGGCAATCAACCGGGAGTCGAACGCAATCGGCCAGCACCGCAAGTGGACAGGGCCCGGCCCGTAATCCCGTGCTAAATCAGTGAAATTCCAGAGGTTTTATTGACAGTGGTTGACCTTGAGCCCCTTAGGCGACACACTAATGGCCCTGTGAGCTAGGGGGGCGCAGTTCGAGTACTCATGAACCTGTCAATCCGGCAATTGGCGACATTTCGCGAAGTGATGCGCAGCGGTTCCATTTCGGAAGCTGCCCGCACGCTCGGGCGTACCCAACCGGCTGTCAGTTCCACAATTGCCGGACTGGAGACGGAGCTGGAGCTGAAACTGTTCGTCAGGGAACAGGGCCGGCTGGTTCCGACGCCGGAAGCAGAGTTCTTTCTCGAAGAAGCCGAAGCCATTCTGAAACGCCTGGAAATCTCCAAGCGGACCCTGCGGGGCCTGGCAAACCGGGAGCATGGCCAGCTGCGCATTGCCGGCATTCCCGAAGCCGTCGCTGATTTCCTGCCCAACAGCCTGTCGAAATTCGTCGCCGACAAGCCGAGCGTGAAAGTGGCGCTGGCAAGCCGCTCTTCCTCGGAAATCGAGGAGCTGATCGCCGCCCAGCAATTCGACATTGGCTTTACCGAAACGCCCCGGGCCCGCAATTCCTTTGACCAGATCGATTTTGATCTGGAATGCATGTGCGCCATTCCCTCAACGGACCCTCTGGCCGCCAAGGAAGTCATCACCCCGGAAGAGCTGGACGGCTATCCGCTGGCGCTTCTGCATTCCGAACATCGCAGCCACAAGCAAACCTTGGCACGGTTCCGCGATGCGGGGGTGGATTTCAACCAGCGCTTTGAGCTTCAGACCGCCGTGTCCGGCCTCAAATTTGTCGAAGCAGGTCTGTGCGCGCTCATCTGTGACATGCTGACGGCCTATAAAGCCCAGGAAGACGGTCGCCTTGGGATGGGGCCGCCCCGGATCGTGTTCCGCCCCTTTCGCCCGCGCATCCAGAACGGCCTGTCGATCCTGACGCCGACCCACCGGCCGATCTCCATCGTCGCCAAGGATTTCTGCGATTTCCTGAGCGCGGAAATGGCGACCATGCGCTCCGCCATGATCAAGAAAACCGCCTAGAGCCTCGGGCAGCCCCATTTTCTTGAAATTCAAACAGGAACTCATGGGCCAAGCGTGCTGGTTCCGCCCGGCCGCACGCGGCATAGTTCCGCAATCACTCAATCAAGCGGGATCATGCGCTGTGCCAAACTCTCTCTACGCTCCCAAGGGCGGCCATCCCGGCCAGGACACCCTGTTGACCGACCGCGCCGTTTTCACCGAGGCCTATGCGGTGATCCCGCGCGGGACCATGCGCGATATCGTAACCAGCTTCTTGCCCTTCTGGTCCAACACCCGGCTCTGGGTGCTTTCAAGGCCCTTGTCCGGCTTCGCCGAAACCTTTTCCCAATACATTATGGAAGTGTCGCCCAAAGGCGGCTCGGACCGGCCGGAAACGGACCGGGCCGCGGAAAGCGTGCTCTTTGTCGTGGACGGCAGCGCGACCCTGACGGCAGAGGGCCAAACCCATGCGCTGGAGGAAGGCAGCTATGCCTTTCTGCCGCCGGAGACGGACTGGAGCTTGTGGAACCACGGCGATCACCCCGTGCGCTTTCACTGGATCCGCAAGGCCTATGAACCGGTCGAGGGACTGGACCGGCCTGCGTTGTTCGTCACCCATGAGCGCCAGGCAACGACGGTCGCCATGCCCGGCACGGAGGGCAAGTGGGCCACCTCCCGTTTTGTCGATCCGGAAGATCTGCGCCACGACATGCATGTGAACATCGTCACCTTTCAGCCCGGCGCGGTCATTCCCTTTGCCGAAACCCATGTGATGGAACACGGGCTTTACGTGCTGCAGGGCAAGGCGGTCTACCGGCTCAATCAGGACTGGGTCGAGGTGGAGGCCGGGGACTATATGTGGCTGCGCGCCTTCTGCCCGCAGGCCTGTTACGCAGGCGGGCCCGGCCCGTTCCGCTATCTGCTTTACAAGGACGTCAACCGGCACATGCCGCTGCGTTTGGCTGCCCGTTTCGGCTAACTCCGCTAAGGCAAGATCCGGCGGCCCAAGATTGTCCTTAAGGACAATATAAATAAGATCAAGACGTTAAAAGGTGATAGGCCTTTCAAAAGACGGCCCGAGACAAGAGGCTCCTTTTAACTTCGATCAACGTTCCGGCGCCCCTCTGGGCCAGTTGCGCCGGCTGATCCAGGCAGAGACAAAACAGGTCCTTGCAATGCGGATTGTCATCAACGGGTTCGGCCGGATCGGCCGGACCGTTTTGCGTCAGATCCTGGCGTTCCCCCAGCCCTCGGACATCAAGGTGCTGCGGATCAACGATATCGCCCCCCTGGAGACCTGCGCCTATCTGTTCAGATATGACAGCGTCTTCGGCCCTTATCCCGGGGAGGTTGCTGCCGGTGACGGCAGTCTCATCGTCGACGGGCTGACGATCCCCTTTTCCCGGGAATCGGATCTGACTGCCGTCGATCTGACCGGCGCCGATATTGTTCTGGAATGCACCGGCAAGGCCAAAACACGGGACATCGCCGAACGGGGTCTGGTGGCAGGCGCAGCCAAAGTACTGATTTCCGGCCCATCCCCGGCCGCCGACATCACCCTGGTTCTGGGCGCCAATGATCATCTCCTGAAAGATCAAATGGTGGTCTCCAACGGCTCCTGCACCACCAATGCGCTGGCCCCGCTGCTGCGCGGCCTGGAAGAGGCCGTCGGCATTGAGACCGGGCACATGACCACGATCCACTGCTACACAGCCAGCCAGCCCATGGTGGATGCGCCGCGCGGCCCACTGGAGCGCAGCCGCGCAGGCGGGGTGTCCATGGTGCCCACGACCACCAGCGCCACACACCTCGTCACTCGGGTTCTGCCGCATCTGGAGGGGCGCATCACCGGCGCCGCCGTGCGCGTGCCCGCCATCAGCGTATCGGCAGTCGATCTGACCGTCACATTTAAACAGACCGTTGCGAAACCGGTGAATGACCTGCTGCTGGAGATCTTCGCCGGCAATCCCGTGATCGGCTTCACGTCAGACAGGGTTGTCTCCACAGACTTGCGCGCCCGCCCGGAGTCCCTGGTGATCGCCCTGCCCGAGACCTTGAGCGCCGGAGACCGGCAGGCCCGGATTTTCGGCTGGTATGACAATGAATGGGGATTTTCCCGGCGCATGATCGACATGGCCAGACGGATGACCGCGCCCGGCTGAGCCCCGCCTCACCGGATAGCTCGCTATCCGCTGTCCGGTAGAGAACGGCAAATCCGATGGCAGGGGATGTTCCCTACTGCACAACGGCTTCAACGATATAGGGCTCGGGAAACCAGAATTCTTCCAGATTGTCCCCTTCGCCGATCCGGTCAACCACAACGAACCTGCCGGGTTTCCCAAGCGGAGCGAGCACCCCGTGCCAGGTGCCCCGGTGCAGATTGACCGACTGCCCGGGCTGGCTGACAAAGGCTTTCAGGTTGACCGGCTGACCATCCTTGTCGCTGGCAACAATCACCAGCATGGGCACCCCATCGACCGGAATGAAGGCCTGGCTGCCGTCCGGGTGCCGCTCCACCATATCGACCTTGTAGGGCAGCGCGCGCGCCTTGGCATCAAACAGGCTGATGCCGGCGCGCCCGGATCCGAAGTCGAGCGCTGCCAGATCGTGGTGACGGCCGCACATGCCCTGATTGATAATCTTGTCCGGGGCGCCCGACACCTCCATCACCTCACCATAGGGCGCAAAGGCGGCCACAGTCAGCGGCACGGCCGTCAGGCCGGGGTTTGGTTTCCCGGTCCCCGTCACGGCAAAAGGTCCTTCAGCCGGTGCCGGGCAATGCGCTCCACCTGAAAACAGGCTTCGCGGAATTCGGTCTCCCGGTCATTGCCGATCCGCCGTTCAAAAGCGGCCAGAATGGATGGCTTGTCATGATCCCGAACGGCAATGATGAACGGAAACCCATGTTTCTCCACATAAGCTGAATTGAGCGCAGTGAAGGTCTCCCGCTCCTCGTCGGTCAGAAGATCCAGTCCGGCCTGCGCCTGTTCAGAGGCGCTTTCCGCCGTCAAACGCCCCGCCTGGGCAAGTTTGCCCGCCAGATCCGGATGGGCGTTCAAAACCCCAAGACGCTCGTCTTCGCTGGCGGAGCGGAACATGCGGCACAGGGCATTGTGAACCCCGGCGGCGCAATCATGGGCCGGGCCGAGTTCCAGATCAAAGGCGCGCTCCGCAATCCAGGGTGAATGCTCAAAAATGCCACCAAAACGCTCCACAAACTCCGCGCGGTCCATCCGGCTCGGCTTCAGGCTGCGCCGATGCGGATGCTGGGCCCGCCAATGGGCTGCGATATCGATCCGGCGCGGGCACCAGACCCCGTCATGGGCCTGGATATGCTGAAGAAATTTCTGCAGCGCGGTGATCTTTCCCGGACGCCCGGCGAGACGGCAATGCAGACCGACCGACATCATTTTCGGCACGTCCTCATCGCCTTCCGCGTAGAGCACGTCAAAGGCATTGCGCAGATAGTTGAAGAAATCCTCCCCGTCGGTCCAACCGGGAGAGACGGCAAAGCGCATGTCATTGGCTTCCAGGGTGTAGGGAATGATCAGCTGATCCCGGTCCTCCACTTCCAGCCAATAGGGCAGATCGTCATCATAGGTGTCGGAGATATAGTCAAAGCCCCCTTCTTCGGCGACCAGACGGACCGTGTTTTCCGAACAGCGGCCGGTATACCAGCCGCGCGGGCGTTCCCCAACGACTTCCGTATGCAGACGGATGGTTTCGGCAATCGCCGCCCGTTCTTCCTCTGCAGGCATGTCCTTGTGCTCAACCCATTTCAGGCCATGGCTCGCGATTTCCCAGCCCGCTTCCTTCATGGCCTCGACCTGCTCCGGACTGCGGGCGAGCGCTGTCGCCACCCCGTAGATGGTCAGCGGAATGCCGGCCCTGGTGAACAGGCGGTGCAAGCGCCAGAATCCGGCCCGGGCGCCATATTCATATATGGATTCCATGTTCCAGTGCCGCTGCCCCTGCCATGGGGCGGCTCCGGCAATATCGGAAAGGAAAGCTTCTGAGGCCGCATCCCCATGCAGCACGCAATTCTCTCCGCCTTCCTCGTAATTGAGGACAAACTGAACCGCCACCCGGGCGTTGCCCGGCCATTTCGGGTCCGGCGGAAACGGGCCATAGCCCCTGAGATTGCGAACATAGCGTGACACGTATCACCTCCGGTGTTTTTCTTTTTATAGACCAAAATCCGGCCTGCAGTTTCAGGCATTTCTTGAAACAGTCACCTGCGATCCGGTGTCTGCTCCCGTTGGCTCCGGGTCATGCCGGTGCGCTGCAATAGGCTGCCAGAAACGCATCCACACCGGCGTCGACATGACGGTTGATTTCGTCATCTGAAGGCGCTTCCTGCAGAATGGCAAACAGCCGTTTGCGCCACAGATGCCCCGCCACCAGATCGTTGAAATGATAAACGGCCAAGTCGATCTCCCTGACCTGAAGCCGCCCGGCTGCGATCTCCGTTTGAAGGAAGCGGCCAAGCAGGGCCGCTGCTCTGCCAGCGCCTTCACTGTAAAACCGGGCTCCCAGATCCGGCATCTTGTTTGCCGCACCTATGACCACTCGTTGTGCTTGGATAACCTGTTCCGAACTCAGGATCCCGGCGATACAGCGCCCGAAGGCGGCCAGCTTGTCGCGCATGGACCCTTCGACCTCAAGCGCGGCTGCCATCTCGGGATAAAACCGTTGGCGTTCGCGGTCCACAAGGGCCTCGAACAGATCGACCTTGTCGGCAAAATAGACATAGAGCGTGCCCTTGGACACACCTGCTGCGCGGCAGATGTCGTTCATGCTCGCCGCGTCAAACCCCTTTTCAAAAAACACCTTGCCCGCACCATCTAATATCAGGTCTCGCTTGACCGGGTCCTCGCCTGCGGCATGGCGGCCGGGTTTGTCTTCGCAGGTGCGCTCGCGCGATCCGTCCGGGGCCAAAATTCGTGTATCCATCAAAACCTCCAGAGTCTGGAATATAATCGAACCATCTGGTTCGATAAACCCTTGAAACCCGGCATCGTCAGCGCTATCTGCTCAATCGAACCAACTGGTTCGACGCATTTCGACCGGCAAATCATATCCCGGGCAGGCAAAACCCGTCTCCCCGAACCCCGAAAAGCCCTTTTCATGAAACACGATCCGATTGATCAGCCTCAGCGCTCACAGTCACAGCCGGTGACCAGGGACAGCCTGGATCAGTCCCCAGCGTCCGGGACGCCCGCAAAGGCAAGACGCTCCTGGCGCAAACGCGTGCTTCCCGGCCTCATTGCTCTGGCCGCTCTCACAGGGGGGGCCTATGAGGGACACGCATGGTGGACCACCGGCCGCTTCATGGTCTCAACCGACGACGCATATGTTCAGGCCGACATCACCCTGATTTCCTCCCGGGTGCAGGGATATGTGAAGGTGCTTTCGGTTTCCGACAACGACCATGTCAAGGCCGGAGACATTCTGGTTAAGCTGGACGATGGCGATTTCCGGATCGCTCTCAATCTGGCCAAACGCAAGGTCGAGACTGCCAGCCAGACACTCAAACGCATCAAGGCCCAGATCGAAGCCGCCCGGGCTTCCGTTGCCCAGGCCGAAGCGAACCGGGACGCTGCCAAGGCCCAACTGCGCAATGCGAGGATCAGCTTCAGCCGGATCAGCGACCTTGTGGCCCGGAAGGTCACCTCTCAGGCCCAGATGGACAGCGCCACCGAGGACCAGGATACGGCCCAGGCCAAGCTGGCCAGTGCCAAAGCGGCCGCCGACAGCGCCAAAGCCGAAATCGCGGTGCTTGAAGGGCAATATGGCGAGGCAAGGAGCCAACGCCAGGAACTGGAGCTGGACGTGGCCCAGGCACAGCGCAATCTCGACATGACAGTGCTGCGCGCGCCCACCAGCGGCACCATTGCCAATATTGCGATCGAAAAGGGAGATCTGGTGACAGCCGGCAAGCGTCTTGCCGCGCTGGTCCCGGACCGCAGCTACTATATTGAGGCCAACTTCAAGGAAACCCAGATGGAAGGGGTTGCCCCCGGTGCCAAGGTCCATCTGACCTTCGACGCCCTGCCGGGGCGGAGCTTTGACGGCACGGTTGCCTCTGTAGCACCAGCGACGGGCGCCATTTTCTCCCTGCTGCCCGCCGAAAACGCCACCGGAAATTTCACAAAGATTGTCCAGCGCGTTCCGGTCCGGATCAACATTCCCCAAAAGGCCCTTGAAACGCGCGCCATTCGCGCGGGCCTGTCGGTCGTCGTGGATGTCGACAGCCGCACAGCCGGAGACCATCCGGTCTCTGTCGCCCACGCGGACTGATCAGATGGCCGCCGCAGAAGCCGCCGCCGCCCCCCTGACCCGCCGGCGGCTTTTTGCCTTCCTGATCATGGTCGTCGGCATGTTCATGGCGATCCTTGACATTCAGATCGTTTCAGCTTCGCTCAAGGATATTCAAGCGGGCCTGTCCGCCAGTTCCGACGAGATCAGCTGGGTTCAGACCAGTTACCTGATTGCCGAAGTGGTCATGATCCCGCTGTCGGGATTTCTTGCCCGGATGATGTCGACCCGGTTGCTGTTCACGCTTTCTGCCCTTGGTTTCACGGTTTCCTCGCTCCTGTGCGCTGCCTCCGGGTCCATCAATGAAATGATCCTGTGGCGTGGCCTGCAAGGGTTCCTGGGCGGCGGCATGATCCCCTCGGCCTTTGCCGCCGCTTTTACCATCATCCCACCCGACAAGCGCAATATCGTCTCACCCCTGATTGGCCTGATCGCCACCCTGGCCCCAACGGTCGGCCCGACGGTCGGGGGCTATCTCGGCCATGCCTTTTCATGGCACTGGCTGTTCCTGATCAATGTCGGCCCCGGGATCGCCGTAACCCTTGGGGCATGGACCCTGATCGATTTTGACAAGCCGGACTGGACCCTGTTGCCCCGCTTCGACTGGTGGGGGCTTATAGCCCTGGCCGCGTTTCTCGGTGGCCTTGAATATGTGCTGGAAGAAGGACCCTCCAATGACTGGCTGCAGGACGAGACCGTCGCGGTCCTGGCCGCCGTCATGATTGTGGGCGGCCTTATCACCTTCTGGCGGGCCCTCACCCGTGACGAGCCGGTGGTCGATCTGTCTTCCTTCCTGAACACCAACTTCGCCGTTGGCTCCCTGTTCAGTTTTGTTATGGGAATCGGCCTTTACGGTCTGACCTATCTTTACCCGCTCTATCTGGGGTCCGTCCGGGGATATGACAGCCTCATGATCGGCGAGACGGTCTTCGTCTCCGGTATTGCCATGTTCTGTTCCGCGCCTCTGGCCGGTTTCCTGTCGGCCCGCATGGATCTGCGCGTCATGCTGCTCATTGGCTTTCTCGGCTTCGCCACCTCAACATGGCTGCTGACAGGCATGACCGCAGAGTGGGACTTCAATCAATTGCTACTGCCACAGATCCTGCGCGGTCTGTCCCTGATGATCTGCATGGTGCCAATCAACAATCTTGCACTCGGCACCCTGCCGCCATCCAAAATGAAGGGCGGCTCAGGCCTGTTCAATCTCACGCGCAACCTTGGGGGCGCCGTCGGGCTTGCGGGCATCAACACGATCCTGTCCGACCGCCAGGACCTTCACAGCTTGCGCCTGTCGGAGGCCGTGTCCTGGAGCAATCCGGAAGCCATGCGGCAGCTCAACATGATGGCGGCGAATTTGCAGGCCCGTGGGATCGATGGCCAGACGGGTGCACTCAAGCAGATGGCAGACCGGGTTGCGGCCCAGGCACTAGTTCTGTCCTATATTGACGTTTTCCTGCTGATTTCCCTGCTGTTTGCGACTTTGGCCGCCGGGGCGCTGCTGATGCGGAAACCGCCTGCGGCGGCCTCTGCCCCGTCCCATTGATTTGGGGAATAGCTGTTGCCTCGCGCCGGTCAGATTGCACAAGGAGGAAGCCCATCCCCCCCGGCCAGGCAGCTGTTGCAGGCACGCGCGCAATTTGCCGGTGACGAATTCCATAACCAGCACGATTACAAAGATCACCAGAATGATGGTCCATTCCAAGAATGCGGACCTGAAGGGCCGCGTCATCGAAGCTCAGCCGGGCTGCTGGCCCCTGACAAGCGTTGAGCTGGTCTCTTCAAATGCCTGTTTCCCGGCGCTCCACAGGCCGCCTCCGGCAGCGCCGTCACCGCGCCGGCAAACCGGCCAGAAACGCCTGGATGTGCCGGATCATGAAATCCAGAAACAGACGCACTTTGGGGTCCTGCCGCTTGCGGTGGGTAAACAGGCAGGCCATCTGTACCGGCACCGGCGGCTCGTTTTCCAGCACAGGCACAAGCCGCCCGGCCGCCAGGTGATCGGCAACTTCAAAAACCGGTTTCAGGACAATGCCATGGCCCTCCAGCGCCCAGCCGGTCAGAACATCCCCGTGATCGGATTCAAACGGGCCGCGGACACTCACCCGTTTGACACCCTCGCGGGTTTGCAGGGGCCATTGGAATTCGGGCGCCCCGGGATAGCGCATGTTGAGGCAGTCATGGGCACCGGAGCCCAGATCCTGGCTGCCGCGTGGCGCGCCCTTGCGTTCCAGATAGTCCGGGGCGGCGCATAACACCCGCGCACAGTCCGCAATGGTGCGGATCTTCAAGGTGGAATCTTCCGGAAGGCCCAAAAAGAAGGCTGCATCCAGCCCTTCTCCGGTCAGATCCACCTTGCGGTCCGACAGGCGCAGCCGGATATCGATCAGCGGATTGGCCTGTTTGAACTGCGGGATGGCCGGGGCGATCAGCCTTTGGCCCAGGCCGATGGGCGCGGCAATGAACAACGTGCCCCGGGGTGAGCGGGTCGCGGTGCTGATTTCCGCCTCCGCCTCTTCCACTGCATCGATGATCTTGGTCGCCCCCCGGTAAAACAAGGTGCCATGCTCGGTCGGGCTCAGCGCCCGGGTGGTGCGCTGAAACAGGCGGACATTCAAATGCTCTTCAAGCTGGGAAACCCGCGCGGAGGCAACAGCAGAAGAAATGCGCAGATCACGTGCCGCAGCGGACATGTTGCCCAATTCATAGACCCGCAAAAACGTCCGAATATTCTCCAGATAGGCCACAGCCCGATTATTCCGTTTTTTTTGAAACTGCTCGGAATTATGTCGAGATACCAGAGAAATTCAAGTTAGACTAGGCTTGGCGGGACGATAGGACTGGAGAGACATTCATGCTGGACATCGCCATCATCTGGGACTGGCTGGAATTTGCCGTCAGATGGCTGCACGTGGTTACGGCGATTGCCTGGATCGGGTCGTCTTTCTATTTCATCGCCCTGGATCTCGGCCTGCGCAAATCCCCCCATTTGCCAGCCGGTGCCTTTGGCGAGGAATGGCAGGTCCATGGCGGTGGGTTCTACCACATCCAGAAATACCTGGTGGCACCGGAAAACCTGCCCGAGCATCTGGTCTGGTTCAAATGGGAAGCCTATTCCACCTGGCTGTCCGGCGCCGCCCTCTTGATGATCGTCTACTGGGTCGGCGGGGAACTGTTCCTGATCGATCCGGAAAAGACGGATATGGCCCTGTGGCAGGGCATCCTGATCTCTGCCGGGTCCCTCACGATCGGCTGGCTTGTCTATGACCGGCTGTGCAAATCAAGGCTCGGTGACAGCCCCACCCTGCTCATGATCCTGCTGTTCCTGCTGCTGGTGGCCATGGGCTGGGGCTACACCCATGTCTTTACCGGCCGGGCGATGATGCTGCATCTGGGCGCTTTCACCGCCACCATCATGACGGCGAATGTGTTTCTCATCATCATTCCCAACCAGAAGATCGTTGTGGCCGATCTGAAGGCCGGGCGGACGCCGGACGCAAAATACGGCAAGATCGCCAAGCTGCGCTCCCTGCACAACAATTACCTGACCTTGCCGGTCGTTTTCCTGATGCTCAGCAATCACTACCCGCTTGCCTTTGCCTCCGAATACAATTGGGTGATTGCCGGGCTGGTCTTCCTGATGGGCGTTACAATCCGGCATTATTTCAACACCAAACATGCGGGCAAGGGCGCGCCCATGTGGACCTGGCTGATCACCGCCATCCTGTTTGTGATCATCATTCAGCTGAGCATGGCGCCCATGTGGAAGGACAGCAGTCTGGAGACCTCCGAAGCCCGGCCGCTGACCCCGGCCGAACAGGTCTTTGCTGACGCGAAGGGATTTGAGGATGTCATGGCCATCGTGCCGGGGCGCTGTTCCATGTGCCATGCGCGCGAGCCCTTTTATGACGGCATTCACTGGGCGCCCAAGGGCATCGTCCTGGAGACCAGGTCCGATGTGATCCGCGCGGCCCAGAAGATCTATCTGCAGGCGGGCCTGACCAATGCCATGCCACCGGCCAATGTCTCCTTCATGGAAGCGGACGAGCGGCGCACCATCGTCAACTGGTACCGGGATGCCCGCTCCAAGTCCCCGTTTGGCATCGCTGCGAAATAAAACCGCCGCAAAGTCTCTTTCTGCCTTCCTCTTGAAAAGTCGCCGAGTCCGGCCGCCCTCTTGCTACTGGTGGCACCGGGCGGCTATCGTAGCGGTACGGACTGGGCAGAGAGTGCTCTGGCCGTTCCCTCCTGCAAAGCCGATACGCCATGTTCACTGTCCTTGCCAACCGCACCTACTGCCACCTGTTTGCCGCGCAGATCCTGGCGCTGTTCGGCACCGGCCTGATGACCGTGGCTCTCGCCCTTTTGGCTTATGACCTTGCCGGGCCCAATGCGGGTGCGGTGCTTGGCACCGCGCTCGCCATCAAGATGATCGTCTATGTGACCCTGTCGCCGGTGGCGGCAGGGCTTACGGCACGCCTGCCCCGCCGGGCCGTTCTGGTTACGCTGGACCTGATCCGGGCAGGCACCGCGCTTGCCCTGCCCTTTGTGACGGAAGTCTGGCAGATCTTTGTGCTGATCGCCGTCCTGCAATCCGCCTCCGCCGCCTTCACCCCGACCTTTCAGGCCACCATTCCCGATGTGCTGACAGAGGAGGACGATTACACCAATGCGCTGTCGCTCGCCCGCCTGGCCTATGACATGGAAAACCTGCTCAGCCCCGTGGTGGCCGCAACGCTGATCGGGCTGGTTGGTTATCACTGGCTGTTCAGCGGCACCGTCGCCGGTTTTCTGCTGTCTGCCCTTCTGGTTGTCACCGTAACCCTGCCGGTGGCCAATGCCGTCAAGGGCCTGTCCGCTTTCAAACGGATTTCCCAGGGCTTGCGGATCTATCTCCAGACCCCGCGCCTGAAAGGCCTTTTGGCCCTCAACCTGACCATCGCCGGAGCCGGGGCCATCGTTATCGTGAACTCGGTCGTCATTGTCAAAACCCTGCTGAACGGCACGAACAGCGATCTGGCGCTCGCCATGGCCGCCTATGGCGGCGGCTCCATGGCAATGGCTCTTGCCCTGCCCCGCGTGCTGACCATGGTCAACGACCGGACCCTCATGTTCTGGGGCGCCATCGCGCTGCCGCTTCTGGTGTCAGGTTTTGCCGCAATGATGGTTTTTGCGCCTCCGGCAGACCTGTGGCCCTGGCTGTTGGTGACCTGGCTGCTGATGGGGCTCGGCAATTCGGCTGTGCTGGTGCCCTCCGGACGGCTGCTGCGCAAATCCGCCCATCCGGAAGACCGGCCCATGGTCTTTGCCGCGCAGTTCGCTCTCTCCCATGGCTGCTGGCTGATCACCTACCCGCTGGCCGGGTGGCTGGGCAGCAGCGCCGGTCTGCCGGTGACCCTGATCACCCTTGCTGGCGTTGCCGCCATCGGCACGCTTTTAGCCTCCCGGCTGTGGCCCTCGGACGACCGGGACGTGATTGCCCATGAGCATCCCGAGCTGCCGCCCGATCATCCCCATCTGAAGCACGCCCATGGCAAACATCACGCCCATATTTATGTGATCGACACCTTGCACGCGACCTGGCCCGCCCAGCGGTTCTAGAGCATCGTGCGATAAGCCGCCGCGCCTGCTTTTTCCCGAAACACGCCACGGCCCATCTGATCGCGCAAAGCTGCCGCAAGATCGGGCAGCCCCCATCCTTCGCGGAGCATCCGGCAAATACTTAGAGCACCGCAAAAGACAAACCGGTTTGAAACCGAAGGAACCCGGCCCGCTCAGGTCATCACATCCGGCGCCGTGCGCCCGGTATGGGCCTGTAAACGGCTGATCGCGGAGACCGCCCCGGCAATCTCCTGAAGAGCTGCCTGGGTTTCAATGCCCAGGTCACCGGTCTCCGGCTCATAACGCTCCAGATAGACCCGGATGGTGGCGCCTTCCGTCCCCGTGCCCGACAGGCGCAAGACACCGCGCCCGCCGCCCTCGAACCAGATCCGGATGCCCTGATTGCGGCTGACGGAACCGTCGACCGGATCTTCATAAGAGAACTGGTCAGCCGCCGTGACCGCGCAGCCCCCGGCGTCCGTTCCTTCCAGTCCCGGCAGTTCCTCCACCAGCTCCGCAAAGAGGGTCTTGGCCGCTTGCGCATCCACCGCTTCATAGTCGTGACGCGAATAATAGTTCCGGCCATAGGTGGCCCAATGGCGGGTCAGGATGTCCTGAACGGAGCCGCCGCGCACCGCCAGAATGTTCAGCCACAACAGCACAGCCCACAGGCCGTCCTTTTCGCGCACGTGGTCAGAGCCCGTACCTGCGCTTTCCTCACCGCATAGGGTCACCTTGCCCGCATCCAGCAGATTGCCGAAGAATTTCCAGCCTGTCGGGGTCTCATAACAGCCGATGCCGAGCTTTTCAGCGACCCGGTCACAGGCCGAGCTGGTGGGCATGGACCGGGCAACACCGGCCAGCCCTTTGGCATAGCCCGGCGCCAGATGGGCGTTGGCGGCCAGCACTGCAAGACTGTCTGAGGGCGTGACATAAATGCCCTTTCCCAGGATCATGTTCCGGTCGCCATCGCCATCGGATGCGGCCGCAAAATCCGGCCCGTCCGCAGACATGACCAGATCCACCAGCGGCTTGGCCCAGATCGGGTTCGGATCTGGATGGCCTTTGCCGAAATCAACAGAAGGCACAGCATTGAGAACCGAGCCGGGCGCCGCCCCCAGCTCGTCTTCCAGGATCGCCTTGGCATAGGGGCCGGTTACTGCATGCATGGCATCAAAACGCAAAGAGAACCCACTCTCGAACAGGGCCCGGATCTTCGCAAAATCAAACAGGGAACGCATCAGCTCCGCATAGCTGGCCACGGGATCCACGATCTCCACCACCATGGCCCCAAGCTGCTGTTCCCCCGGCACCGTCAGATCAAGGTCTTCACTGTCCAGCGTGTGGTATTCGCTGATCTTTGTGGTTTCCTCATAAATGGCGGCGGTCACCGTTTCCGGAGCCGGGCCGCCATTGGAAATGTTGTACTTCAGACCGAAATCCGCATCGATCCCGCCCGGATTGTGGCTCGCCGAGAGGATCAGCCCGCCATCCGCCTTGCTTTTGCGGATCAGGTTGGAGGCTGCCGGGGTCGACAAAAGCCCGTTGGCCCCGACGATCAGGCGCTTGGCCCCATTGGCCGCCGCCATGCGCAGGATCGTCTGAATGGCTTCGGCATTAAAGAACCGGCCGTCGCCACCAACAACCAGCGTCTTGCCGGCGGCTCCACCCGTGCCGTTGAAGACCGACTGGACAAATGCTTCCACATAGCCGGGGGCCATGAAGACCCGGGTCTTCTTGCGCAGCCCGGACGTTCCAGGCTTTTGCCCTTCGAACGGCGTACAGCTATGGGTAACCTTGGACATGATGGTCAGTGCTCCTTACGCAAACGGTCGTGGACGGGGAAAGAGGGCTGCCGCTTTCCGCCGTCCGCTTTTGAAACTGGTATGGGGGATGAAGTGTTCTGGCAAATTATGTGCGTGCCTCTTGAACGAGCCGCTTGAAACCTGTTCGGGACCGGCAGATCAAACATGAAGATGCGATCCCTTCCCGGGCGCGTACCGTAGCGGCCTCCACCCCTTAAAACAAGACAAGCGGATGCCTGCCGATTCGGCAAATTAGTCCTTGGAGATGTTGGTTTTATGATCCGCTTCGGACAGAAGCGGCATGAACAGGGAAAACAGCTCCGCCTGGGACGAGATGGTACATTTGCGGTAGAGTTGCTTGCGGATCACCTTGACCGTCTGAAAGCTGATGCCGAGCCGGAGCCCGATCGACACGGACGAATGTCCGCGCAGGATCAACAGCGCCACCTCTGCCTGGCGCGGGCTGAGCCGGACTCCAAGCTTCTGTTCCCCGGCCGCGATCAGCCGCCGGGTCAGATCCGCCTCCGAATAGACCCCGCCTGTTTCCAGTGCGCACCAGTGCTGCCCGGCAAGACTGCACACGATGGGGGCCAGACGACTGGCCAGATGCAGGTCCCGGCTGGAATAGCGCCGCGCAGAAGACGCATCTCGTCCAAGGCAGATATGCACCGAAACGCCTTTTGACGGATAGGCGATATAGCCGATCTCATCGATCAGCGTGGTCCGCTGATAATAGGATGCGTAATATTCGTTGCGCTGGAACTGGTCCGGCGCAATGTCTTTCAACCGGTAGAGCCCGGCGGGCGCTTCCTCCACATGCAGGGTGTGGAACGGATCCAGCAGGTAGATCCCGGCGACATAGTCACTGTCGAGTTTTTCATGCACCCGCTTTTCAACCGCCTGGGCAAACAGGACTTCCGGCTGCCGGTCCTGGAAATAAGCCAGCATGGTGGTGTTGTCGATCTGGAAGCAGCGGTTGAGCCATTGATACAGCACCCCTTCAAAGCGCTCACTGCCAAGCGCTGCGATCGCCTCGCCCAAATGGCCTTCCGCTGAATTTGGCAGATGCACCGCCGCCCCCTTTAAGATACCTCCTTGGGGGTATATACCCCTAAATTGGTTCTTTTTACGCTCAAAAACATAAAAAGAGGGGTATCATGCAAGACGCGCAGATGACCAGCCCGGAAATTGCCGTTTCCGTTAATCAAGTTGTCAAACGCTATGGCAGCTTCACTGCGCTGCATGGGGTTTCGCTCGACATCAGAGAACGGGAATTCTTCACCCTGCTGGGGCCGTCCGGCTGCGGTAAGACCACGCTTTTGCGCACCATTGCCGGGTTTGAGGACGTCAGCAGCGGCCATATCCGCCTGAAGGGGACCGATCTAACCGCGCTGCCGGCCCACAAGCGGCCGGTCAACACCGTGTTCCAGCAATATGCCCTTTTCCCCCATATGAGCGTTACCGAAAACGTCCTGTTCGGTCTTTTGCGCAAGGGCTGGAGCCGGGTGGACGCCGAGCGCCGCGCGCAGGATGTGCTGGAGCTGGTGCAGCTTTCCGAGTTCGCCAAACGCAAACCTGCGCAATTGTCCGGTGGCCAGCAGCAGCGGGTTGCGCTCGCCCGTGCCCTTGCCCCCCGGCCCGAAGTTCTGCTGCTGGATGAGCCACTCTCCGCCCTGGACCTGAAACTGCGCCAGGCCGTTCGCACCGAGCTGAAGACACTGCAACGGGAAACCGGCATCGCCTTCATCTTTGTGACCCATGACCAGGAAGAAGCGCTGACGATGTCAGACCGCATTTCGGTCATGTCCAACGGGCGGGTTCAGCAGATCGGCTCGCCCAGAGAGATTTATGAAACGCCTGTGAACCGCTTCGTGGCCGATTTCATCGGCGAGACCAACCTGCTTGACGTGAACGTCATCGCCATTGACGGGGATCTGGCCTCCGTGGTCCTGCCCGGCGGCACCCCGTTCCGGTGTCCTGCTGCCGCCGTTGTCGATCCGGGCCTGGGTCATTTGTCCGTCCGGCCGGAGCGCATTCAGGTTACTGGTGCAGGCGCCGGAGAACTGAGCGCAACAGTGACGGGCCACACCTATCTGGGCACGGATATTCAGCTGCATGTCCGCCTTGCCGATGACGAAACCCTGACGGTTCGCCTGCAAAATGCGGAAACCACCCAAGTGCCTGAAAAAGGCACGGAAGTTGGCCTGAAACTGGAAGCAGGTGCCGCGCGCCTGCTGGCAGACTGATGGCAGCCGGTGCGCCCATGGGCGCCGGCACCTCATCGGAAATCTACAAGGGCAATGCGGGCCGGCTGATGCTGCCCACCTGGGTCTTTATCGGCATTTTCCTGCTGGCTCCGGTTGCCATGATGGCGGTCTACTCGGTCCTGACCAAAGAGTTCCGGGGCGGGGTTATCTGGGATTTTTCCCTTGCGGCCTATGACCAGTTCTTTTTCGACCGGGGCCTGTTTGGAGACGAGCCGCCGCGCCTTGAATGGACCTATATCGGCATTTTCTGGCGCTCGATCTGGCAGGCCGGTCTGGCGACTTTTGTCTGCCTGCTGATCGGCTTTCCGACCGCCTGGTTCATCGCCACACGGGAGGCCAGAACACGCTCCATCTGGCTGTTTCTGATCACCATTCCTTATTGGGTCAATCTTCTGATCCGCACGGTGTCGATGAAATTCCTGATCCGCGACACCGGGCCGCTCAACGAATTCCTTCTGGCCAGTGGCGTCGTTTCCGAGCCGCTTGGCCTGATCAACACCAACTTCGCCGTTCAGCTGGGCCTGTTCTATTCCTACCTGCCCTTCATGGTTCTGCCCATCTATGCGGCTGTCGAACGGTATGACTTTTCCCTTTCCGAGGCCGCTGCCGATCTTTATGCAGGCACCTGGACGATCCTGCGTCTGGTGATCCTGCCGGTGGTCAAGCCGGGCATTGTCGCTGGCTGTATTCTGGTGTTCGTTCCCTCCCTCGGCGCCTTTCTCGCCCCCGACCTGCTGGGCGGAGCCAAGACCTTCATGATCGGCTCCCTGATTGAGGAACAGTTCAAGGGCAATGCGGGCAACTGGCCCTTTGGCGCTGCCGCCTCGATGATCCTTCTGACGCTGGTTCTGTGTATCCTGCTGATCTATGCACGTAATCAGACCCGGGCGGAGGCACGGTCATGACCGCCAAGACAGACATCCGCCGTTTTCCCGGTTTTCTTGCCATCACGCTCACCTGTCTCGTCGTACTCTACGCGCCGCTCATCGTCGTGGCCGTCTATTCTTTCAACGCCTCCACCTCGATCACCAATTGGGGCGGCGTGTCGCTGAAATGGTATCTGGATGTCTTTACCGGTCCTGAGGCCCCGAAGTTTCAGCAGGCGGCCGTCAACTCTCTGACCATCGCCGTCTGTGCGGCCGTCACCGCGACCGCCATTGCAACGGCCGCCGCCGTGGCCATGACCCGGGCCGGGCGCTTTCGCGGCAAGACCTTCAGCTTTGCCCTGATCAATCTGCCTTTGATGGTGCCCGAAGTGGTAACCGCAGTTGCCAGCCTGGTGTTCTTTTCCGCCATCGGCTTCACCACCGGCCTCCTCACCATCCTGATCGCCCATATCGTCTTCTGCATTCCCTTTGCCTATCTGCCGATTTCGGCAAGAATGCAAAGCGTTTCCGACATGTATGAACAGGCGGCGATGGATCTTTACGCCACCCCGCGCGAAGCCTTTACGCTGGTGCTGCTGCCCCTGATGATGCCCGGCATTCTTTCCGGCTTTCTTCTGGCCTTCATCATCTCCCTGGATGACTTCCTGATCACCAATTTCGTGAAAGGCGCAGGGATCGAAACCCTGCCGACCGCCATTTTCGGCTCGGTCAAACAGGGTATCAAACCGAATATCATGGCCATTTCCACCCTCATGCTGGGGGTATCGATCGTCTTTGTTTCCCTGTCCTGGCTGATTGGCCGGGCAGGCCAAACCCGAAAATAACAATAAAAGAGCACACCCAGACAGAGTGGAGTTTGAAATGAAGAAATTGCTTCTCACAACCGCACTGGCCCTCGCCAGCCTCACCGGCGCGGCCCAGGCCGAAGGAAAATTGTCGATCTATCACTGGTTCGAATACATCCCCCAGGAGCTGCTCGACAAATTTGCCAAGGAATACGACGTCGAAGTCACCATGGACACGTTCGACAGCAACGAGGCGCTGCTGGCCTCTCTTAAAGCCGGCAAGCTCGGCAGCTATGACGTGGCCGTGCCCGGCGACTACATGGTGGAGATCATGAAGGGGGAAGGCATGCTCGATACATTCGAGCCCTCGGAACTCTCCAATTTCGGCAATATTGAAGACAAGTGGCTGGATGTGTCTTTTGATCCGGGCCGCAAGAGCTCCATTCCCTATCAGTGGGGCTCCACCTCCTTTTCCGTCAACAAGGATGTCTATGGCGGCAAGCTGGACAGTCTCGCCCTGATCTTTGATCCGCCCGCCGAGCTGAAGGGCAAGATCAACGTGCTCGACACGGCCGGAGAAACCCTGACACTGGCCTCGCTCTATCTCGGCATTCCCCAGTGCACCAGTGACCGCGCCCAGCTGAAGGAGCTGAACGCCCTGGTGCAGAAAGCCAAGGCCGATTGGGCCTCCTTCGGCTCCGACGTTGCCAAGGACGTGCTTGTGTCCGGGGACGCCGCTGCGGGCATGATCTGGTCCGGCTTTTCCGCCAAGGCCCGTGGAGAAGGCGCCAATATCGAATATGTCTTCCCGAAAGAAGGCATGATCGTCTGGATGGACAATGTGGTGCTTCTGAAGGACGCTCCGAACCGGGAAAACGCCCTGAAGTTCATGAACTTCCTGCTGGAGCCGGAAAACGCGGCGGCTGTTACCAACTATGCCCAGTATACCGCCGGGGTGAAGGGCGTTGAAGAGTTCCTGACGCCGGAAGTTGCCAATTCGCCGGAATCCAACCCGCCTGCAGACCAGAAGGGTGTCTTCGTTCAGGCCTGCCCGGAAGAGGTGCAGGTGCTTTATGACGCCATCTGGACCAATTTGAAAAAGTAAGCTGGGAACTGCGGCCATGAAACTGGCTCTCTACCAGGGTCCGCCGATCGGCGGTGATATCGAGGCGGGCTTTGCCCGTCTCGAAACCCAGCTGGCAGCAGCAGGACGGGCCGGGGCCCAGATGGCCGTTTTCCCGGAACTGTTCCTGCCCGGCTACAACCGGCCGGACCTGCACCAGGACCTGTCCCAGCCCCTGGGCGGCCCCTGGTGCGAACGGTTTTCATTCCTTGCGAAACAGACCGGCTGCGGCCTTACCCTTGGCTGGGCCGAGCGGGATGGCAGCACCGTTTACAACAGCGCAAGTGCCTATGACGGGGCAGGCAATCTGCTCGGCCACTACCGCAAGATCCAGCTTTTCGGGGACATGGAAAAGGCAAGCTTTTCTCCGGGCGACAGCTACAGCCTGTTCGACTTTGCGGGCCACAGAACCGCGCTCTTGATCTGCTATGACATCGAATTTCCCCAGCATTGCCGCGCACTGGCAGATCAAGGCGTCAGCCTGGTTCTCGTGCCGACCGCCAATCCCGCGCGCTTTGAGCATGTCTCGCAGACATTCGTTCCCGCCCGGGCGGCGGAAACCGGCGTGACCATCGTCTACGCCAATTTTTGCGGCTCGGAAAACGGCCTCACTTTTGCTGGTCACTCCGTCATGGCCGGTCCGGACGCGCAGATGATGGCCGCTGCCGGGCGCGGCGAAGCCCTGCTGGTGGCCGATATTGGCCCGGTCCGGGAGATCGCTCCGGATCTTATGTCCATGCAACACAAAGACTTTCGGGAGGCAAAACTCACATGACCCTTCAGAGCCAGATCACCACCGATGCGGTGCTGACCGCCGACACCCACCTAATCCAGTCTTTTGCCGATCTGGACCTTTTGAAACAAAATGGCGCCCGCACGGTGATTGTCGGTGCCAAGGGCGCCATGGTGCGCGACAGTGAAGGCAATGAGCTGATTGACGGAATCGGCGGCCTGTGGTGCGTCAATGCCGGTCATGGCCGGGCGGAAATCATCAGCGCCATCACCGAGCAATTGCAGCAGCTCGATTTCTATTCGACCTTTTACAATTTCACTCATCCGGCCGCGGCCGCTCTTGCCCGGAAGATTGCAGAACTGGCCCCCGGCCACCTGAACACGGTCTATTTTGCCAATTCCGGCTCGGTGGCCAATGACAGCGCCGTGCGCATCCTGCACCATTACAACAACCGTCTGGGCCGGCCGAACAAGAAAAAGATCCTGAGCCGCTTTGGCGCCTATCACGGCTCCACCCACCTTGCCATGGCCATGACGACCCCGGTCTATTCGGAAGGCTGGGACGCTGCGGACGGCCTTGTCCATCACCTCAAGAGCCCGCACCACTGGCGCGAGGGGGAAGGCCTGACGGAAAGCGAATTCTGCGATCTGCTGGTCGCCGATCTCAAAGATACGGTTGAGCGCCTTGGCGCGGACAATATCGCAGCCTTCATTGCCGAGCCCATCCAGGGCGCGGGCGGGGTCATCACGGCACCGAACGGCTATCACAAGCGCATGGCGGCAGTCTGCGCTGCCTATGACATCAAATATATTGCCGATGAGGTTGTCACCGCTTTCGGGCGGCTCGGGCATTTCTTTGCCTCTGAAGAGGTCTTCGGCCACACGCCCGATATCATCACCACCGCCAAGGGCCTCACCTCCGGCTATCAGCCCCTGTCAGCCACCATTGTGTCCGACGAGATTCACGAGGTGATCTCCCGCCCAGGCGGCATGTTCCTGCATGGCATGACCTATTCCGGCCACCCGGCCGCCGCCGCCGCAGGCCTTGCCAATATCGCGCTTCTGGAACGCGAGCGCATTCCGGAAAAGGTGCGCACCAGCGGCAAACTGTTTGAAAGCACGCTGCACAAGCTGGCGGAGCACGGGATCGTCGGCGAAGTGCGTGGCAGCCATTTCATGATGGGTATCGAATTCGTCAAGGACAAGGCCACCAAGCTGGGCTTTCAGCCAGAAGACAAGATCGGCCTGAAACTGGCCCGTGCGGCCCAGAAACGCGGCCTGATCGCCCGCCCTCTTGGAAATATCCTGATCCTGTCCCCCACCCTGATCATGACCGACGACCAGATCCGTCAGGTTGGCGCCATTTTGGAAGACAGTATCGAGGACGTCGCCAAAAGCGTTTGAGACGCAGCAAAGGCCGGCCCATCAGAGGCTTGGCCCCTATGCCATGAACGGGAGATGAGCCCCATGACAGCGGAAAAAGTGGAGGCCCTTGTGGTTGGCGGTGGACAGGCCGGGATCGCCATGAGCGAACACCTGACCGGCCACGGCCTCAGCCATGTGGTTCTGGAACGGGGCCGCATTGCCGAACGCTGGCGGTCCGAGCGCTGGGATTCCCTTGTCGCCAACGGTCCGGCCTGGCATGACCGGTTCCCCGGTCTCATCTTTCATGAAGACGGACCCGAAGCTTTTGTGCCCAAGGAACGGGTGGCGGACTATTTCGTCCGCTATGCGGAGCATATCAAGGCCCCGGTGCGCTGCGGTGTCGAGGTGACCAGCGTGACGCAGCTAAGGGGCAAACCGGGCTTCCAGGTTGACACAAGCGCCGGGACTTTTGAGGCCCGTGCCGTCATCTCCGCAACCGGCGCCTTTCAGACACCGCTGATCCCGGACATTCTCCCCAGGGACAGCGGCCTGCACCAGATCCACTCGGCCCACTATAAAAACCCGGAAGAGCTGCCGGAGGGGGCCGTGCTGGTGGTGGGAGCCGGATCCTCCGGCAGCCAGATCGCCGAAGAGCTATTGACCGCCGGGTGCAAGACCTATCTTTCGGTCGGGCCCCATGACCGCCCGCCCCGGCGCTATCGCGGCCGGGACTTTGTCTGGTGGCTCGGCGTCCTGAACAAATGGGACAAGGAAGCCTCCCCCGCAGATGAGCATGTCACCATCGCGGTGAGCGGCGCCAGGGGCGGCCGGACGGTGGATTTCCGCCGCTTTGCAGAAAGAGGCATGGTGCTGCTCGGGCGCACGGAACGCTATGCGGATGGCAGTTTGCATCTGGCAGACGATCTTGCCGCCAACATCACCCGGGGCGACGCGGCTTACCTTGCGCTTCTGGACGAGGCCGACGCCTATGTTACCCGCACAGGTATCGACTTGCCGGAAGAACCTGAGGCCCGGCAGATCGGCCCGGCTCCCGATTGCATGACCCACCCTTTGCGGCAGCTGGACCTGAGGGCGGCGGGCATTTCAACCGTCATCTGGGCCACAGGCTTTACCCGCAATGACAGCTGGCTAAACCTGGATGCCTTTGACGCTAAAGGGGCGCCTGTTCACCGGCGCGGCATATCCCCCGTGCCCGGCCTTTATTTCCTCGGCCTTCCCTGGCAGACCCGGCGTGGCTCGTCCTTCATCTGGGGCGTGTGGTATGACGCCCGATATCTGGCCGACCACATCGCCAAACAGGCCGCCTATCTGCGCTATCCCGGCCCGGCTTGACCATCAACATCTGGAGCGGCTCATGGCCCATAAAAGATTCCGCAAGTTCAACACCAAGGACACCTATCCCGACCAGAAGCTGGACAATGACCTTTGCCAGGTGGTCGCCGCCAGGGGCACAATGATCTTCGTGCGCGGCCAGATCGGCCAGGACCTAGAGACATCACACTCCGTTGCCATCGGCGATGCGGCGGGTCAGGCGGAGCAGGCCATGGCCAATATCAAGATGCTGGTGGAAGAGGCCGGCGGCAAGCTGGAGCATATCACCAAGGTCACCATCTATCTGGTCGATCCCCGGTTCCGGGAAGACGTCTACCGGGTGGTGGGCAAGTGGCTGAAAGGGGTGTTTCCGGTTTCCACCGGTCTTGTTGTCTCCGCCCTCGCCCGGCCCGAATGGCTGGTGGAAATCGATGCCATTGCCGTTGTTCCCGATGCTGACACCTAGCTCGTCCGCCACGGTCCAAAGGAGGCCACGATCATGACCTTTTCCATCGCCGCCCGCTGCCAAACAACCGGCAGCCTGGGCATGGCCATTTCGTCCTCCTCCCCGGCCGTTGCCGCCCGCTGCGCTTTTGCAAGGGCCGGCACTGGGGTTGTCGCCACCCAGAATATCACCGATCCGTCCCTTGGCCCCAAGGGCCTTGACCTGATGGCGGGAGGGCTTGGTGCGCAAGCCGCCCTTGCCCGCCTTCTGGAAGGCTACGACACGGCGGACTGGCGCCAGCTTATCTTCCTGGATGCAAACGGACAGACGGCGGTCTTCTCAGGCCGGCATACCCTTGGCACCAACGCCACGGCCCTGGGGCCGGACTGCGCGGCAGCCGGAAACCTCCTCGCCAATCGCGATGTCCCTCAGGCCATGACCGACGCCTTCAGCGCCTCAACCGGCGCTTTGGGCGACCGGCTGATCGCAGCCCTTGAGACGGGTCTTGCCACAGGCGGTGAAGCTGGCCCGGTCCATTCCGCCGGTCTTTATCTGGTGCGGGATGTCAGCTGGCCGGTCGCTGATCTCAGGGTCGATTGGGCCGAGCAAGACCCGATCGCAGACCTCAAAACCCTCTGGAACCTCTACAAGCCCCAGCTGAACGACTATGTCACCCGTGCCCTGAACCCGGCCTCGGCACCGGACTACGGAGTTGCCGGAGAAGCGTGAGCGCCTGATCCTCGCCCTAATACCACCGAGCATTACTGTCCGGGAAAATTCTGATTTAGGATAAAAAAGGCCCGTTTTGTAAGGAGATAGTCTAGAATCGTGGTTGCAACGCCTGATTCAGAATCTCTCCCAAAAACGGAC